>CALRWH020000026.1:0-21672 GCA_943371805.1 Pseudomonas synxantha
GTGACACCGTCGTCGACCACTTCGGGAATTCCCCCGGTGTTCGTGCCCACGACGGCGACCCCGCACGCCATGGCCTCAAGGTTGACGATGCCGAGCGGCTCATAGACGCTCGGGCATACGAACGTCGTGGCTGACGACAACACGGCAGAGAGCTCGATGGGTGAGAGCATGCGTTCGATCCACACGACGCCCGTGCGCTCGGTCTGCAAAGCGGCGACGCCGTGCTGCACCTCGCGCAGAATCTCGGGGGTATCGGGAGCGCCGGCGCACAGAATGAGCTGAACGTCGGCCGGCAGCCGGCGCGCAGCCTCGAGCAAGTAGGGCAAGCCTTTCTGCCGCGTGATGCGACCCACGAACACGACGGAGGGTCGGTCGGGGTCGATGCCGAGTGCGCGCACGGCGTCGTGGTCGATCGTGCGCTGCCAGCGCTCGAGGTCGATGCCGTTGTGGATGACGCTCACTCGTGACTCGTCAATGTCGGGGTAGCACCGCAAAATGTCGCGACGCATGCCGTCGCTCACGGCGATAACTGCATCCGCTGACTCGAAGGCGTTCTTCTCGATCCACCGTGAGATGCGGTAGCCGCCGCCGAGCTGCTCGGCTTTCCACGGGCGCAACGGCTCGAGGCTGTGGGCCGTCACGACGTGTGGGATGCCGTGCAGCAGTTGCGCCAAGTGGCCCGCCGCATTGGCGTACCAGGTGTGCGAATGCACGATGTCGGCACCGTCGACATCGTCGGCAATCGCGAGGTCAACGCCGAGGGTGGCAAGGGCAGGATTCGCCGAGCTGAGTGCGCCCGGAACGAGGTAGGCGTGCGTGTCGGCCTCATTGCGCGGGGCGCCAAAGCACCGCACGCGAACATCGTGATCGTCGCGCAAAGCACGCACGAGTTCGGCGACGTGCACCCCCGCTCCCCCATAGACCTCGGGCGGATACTCACGGCTAATCACATCGACGCGCATGTCGATGACGCTAGTACAGGCGAGCCTCTATGACGTCACCGGTTGCTCGCCTAAGGTGGGGCCATGTCGACTCCCAAGATCTTCGGAATCGTGCTCGCCGGTGGTGAAGGTAAGCGGCTTATGCCCCTCACCATCGACCGCGCCAAGCCTGCTGTGCCCTTCGCGGGCGGCTATCGACTGATCGACTTCGCGTTGTCGAACCTCATCAACTCGGGGCTTCGCCAGCTCGTCGTGTTGACGCAATACAAGAGCCACTCGCTCGACCGCCACGTCTCGCAGACCTGGCGCCTCAGTGGCATGCTCAACGCCTACGTGGCCTCGGTGCCCGCGCAGCAGCGACTCGGCAAGCGCTGGTTCTCGGGTTCGGCCGACGCCATTCTGCAGAGTCTGAACCTCATCCGCGACGAGAAGCCCGACATCGTGGTCGTCGTCGGCGCTGACCACGTCTACCGCATGGACTTTCGACAGATGATCGAGGCGCACATCGCCAACGGTGCCGGCGTCACCGTCGCGGGCATCCGTCAGCCGATCTCGCTCGCTGACCAATTTGGTGTCATTGAGACCGACCCGACCAACCCCGAGCGCATCGCGGCTTTTCATGAAAAGCCGAAGAACGCCGTGGGTCTCGCCGACTCGCCCCTCGAAGTGCTCGCCTCGATGGGCAACTACGTCTTCAACGCCGACGTGCTCGTTGACGCCGTCACGCGCGATGGTGACGACCCCGACAGCTCGCACGACATGGGTGGTGACATCGTGCCAGCCTTCGTGCGCGACGGTCGTGCCTTTGTCTACGACCTCAACAACAACGAGGTTCCGGGGTCAACCGAACGCGATCGCTTCTACTGGCGCGACGTGGGCACGATCGAGTCGTTCTTCGACGCCCACCAAGACCTCATCTCGGCCCTGCCCGTGTTCAACCTGTACAACAGCGACTGGCCGATCTACTCGCAACAGCTCAACTCGCCGCCCGCGAAGTTCGTGCGCGATGCGGCCGGAAACACCGGCAACGTCATCGACTCGATCGTGTCGCTCGGCGCCGTCATCTCGGGCTCGCTCATCGAACGCAGTGTGTTGGGGCCCTGGGTGACGATCGAGTCAGCAGAGGTCACCGACACCGTGGTGTTCGAGCGCGTGAAGATCGGCGCAGGTGCCGTCGTGCGCCGGGCTATCCTCGACAAAGAGGTAGTCGTGGCGCCGGGCGCCCAGGTGGGAGTCGACCACGACGCCGACCGCGCTCGCGGCCTCACGGTCACCGAGACGGGAATCGTGGTCGCCGGTAAGGGCGTCCGCATCGAGTAGAGCGGCTTGGAGTCGCCCCGAGCCGCGCAGGAGCATCCACGATCATGGCGTCATTTCTCGTGGTGCTCGATGTCGACTCAACTCTGATCGAGCAAGAGGCCATCGAGCTTCTCGCCGAGGAGGCGGGCGTGGGCGCTGAGGTTGCCGCCATCACCGCGCGTGCGATGGCCGGCGAGCTCGACTTTGCCGCATCTCTCGCCGAGCGTGTCTCGTTGCTCGCGGGGCTCGACACCGCGGCCATCGACCGGGTTGCCCCGCGCATCACGCTCACGCAGGGGGCACGAGAGCTCGTCGCGGGTGCGCATGCGGCGGGTGGATGCGTTGCCGTGGTTTCCGGCGGATTCCACGAGCTGCTCGACCCGATCGCCCTCGAGCTCGGCCTCGACGCGCACCGCGCCAACCGACTGTCGGTGGCCGCTGGTCGCTTCACGGGAGCAACAGACGGCCCGGTGATCGACGCGGCAGCGAAAGCAGACGCGCTCCTCGAATGGGCAGCGCACTTCGACGTGCCCGTGCACCGCACGGTTGCCGTGGGCGATGGCGCTAACGACCTCGCGATGATGGCAGCCGCAGGCCTGTCGATTGCCTTCGACGCGAAGCCCGTCGTGCGAGCCGCGGCGCACGTGAGCCTGCCCGATCGCGACCTGTCGGCCGTGCTCGCGGTGTTGGGGCTGCGCTAGGGCTTAGTGGCCCATGCCCAGGCCGCCGTCGACCGGAATCACGGCGCCGCTGATGTAGGCAGCGTCATCGCTCGCCAGCCACGTCACGACCCGCGCAACCTCGAGCGGGGTCGCGAAGCGACCAGCCGGAATGGCCTCTTGGTAGGCCTTCTGTTGGTCGTCGGGCAGCGCGGCGGTCATGTCGGTCTCGATGAATCCCGGGGCGACGACGTTCGCCGTGATGCCCCGGCCGCCGAGCTCACGCGTCAGCGAGCGCGCCATTCCAACGAGCGCCGACTTCGAGGCGCTGTAGTTGACCTGACCGGCGGAGCCATAGAGCCCCACCACGCTCGAGATCAAGATGATGCGGCCGAACCGTGCCTTGAGCATCCCCTTCGATGCGCGCTTGACGGTGCGGAAGGCGCCCGTGAGGTTGGTGTCGATGACGTCGGTGAAGTCGTCTTCTGACATGCGCAGCAGCAGCGTGTCGCGCGTGATGCCGGCATTGGCCACAACGACCTCGATCGGGCCGAGTTCGGCCTCGACGGTCGAGAACGCGGCGTCGAGCGACGCGGAGTCGGTGACGTCGGCGATAACGGTCAGTGAGCCCTCAGGGCCTGAACCAGAACGGGCCGTAACAGCCACGCGGTGGCCCTGAGCCACGAACTCTTGGGCGATCGAAAAGCCGATGCCGCGATTGCCGCCGGTGACAAGAACAGTGCGCTGGGTGGTCATGGCTCCCCAGCATATGCGCAACGTCGCGGGCTACCATCGCGGTGTGTCGAAGCCCACCCCCAGTGCCATCACGAGCCTGCCCACCTCGCCCGACGACGAGCGGCGGGCACGCATGATTCGCTACGCCGTGGCGATGGGGATTCGCATGGTGTGCATTGGCGCGTGCTTCGTGACGCCGGGCTGGTGGATGCTCATTCCCGCTTTTGGCGCGGTTGTGCTCCCCTACTTCGCCGTGATCGCCGCGAACACCGTCGTCTCGACGCCCCGAACCGCGGTCGAGCGGCCGGGAGCCTTGTTGCCGTATGACAACCGACCGTATTCGAACGAGTCAGCGTGATCGATCTGCCGGGTTCGATCTCGAGCGTGCGATGCTCGCGCGCGGGATGCCGCGCCGAGGCCACGTGGGCCGTCAATTGGCGCAACCCCCGTATCCACACTCCTGATCGCGTCAAGGTGTGGCTCGCGTGCGATGAGCACCGAGATTATCTCTATGACTACGTCGATGCGCGCGGCTTTCCGGTGACGATTACCCCGGCCGGAGTGGTCGTCGACGGGATTCCCGAACCGGGAGAATAGTTTGTCGTGAGCATTCTCTCGCTGGCCCTGACGCGCCGTTGGCTGGGGTGGCTTGCCTTTACGACCGTCTTTGCGATTGCCTGCGTCGCCCTTGCGCAGTGGCAGTGGGCGCGCCGCGTCGAGACGGTGGCCGAGATTCGCGTTGTCGCGCAGAACTGGGATGCCGCGCCTGTCGCTCTCCGCGAGGTTCTGCCGGGCGACGCCCCGCTCGACCCCGACGCCGAGTGGACTCCCGTTGCGCTCGAGGGCGAGTACCTCGTCGAGCAGCAACTCCTCGTGCGCAACCGGCCACTCACAGGCCGCCCCGGCTTCGAAGTGCTCACTCCTCTGCTCCTCGACACAGGCGAGATCTTCATCGTCAATCGAGGGTGGCTTCCGACAGGTGAAGCCCAAGACTCGCCGGATGTCGTTCCGTCACCCCCGGCGGGCGCGGTTCAGGTCATCGCGCGCCTCAAGCCCGGTGAGCCGACGATTGCGGGCCGGGGCGCCCCCGAGGGCCAAATTGCGACCATCCACCTTCCCGAGCTCGTTGAACGCATCGAAGGCGGGGAGGTTGTCGCCGGGGCATATGGGCTGCTCGATTCCGAGTCTCCCGCTGCGGCTGAACGGCCCACCGCAGCGCTACGCCCCGCGCCCGACGAAGGCCCGCACTTGAGCTACACCTTCCAGTGGTACTTGTTCGCCCTGCTCGGCTTCATCGGCTTCGGGTGGGCGTTGCGGCACGAGCACCGTGCGTTGCGTGCTGAAGAGACCGGCGTTCCCATCGAGCCCCGCAAGCCGCGTAGGCCGAGCGATGCCGACATCGAAGACGAGATTCTCGACGCGGGAACAGCTCGCAGCAACTAAGCGAGCGAGATCAGTTCGGCGTAGTCCGCCGTCCAGAGGTCTTCGACCCCGTCGGGCATGATCAGCACGCGTTCGGGGTTGAGCGCGGCAACAGCCCCCTCGTCGTGACTCACGAGCACCACAGCGCCTGAGTAGCTCGCGAGAGCCCCCAGAATCTCTTCACGGCTCGCCGGGTCGAGGTTGTTTGTCGGTTCGTCGAGCAGCAGCAGATTCGCCTTCGAGACGACGAGCGTCGCGAGCGAGAGTCGCGTCTTCTCGCCGCCCGAGAGAACACCCGCGGGCTTTTGCACGTCATCACCCACGAAGAGAAAGGATCCCAAGACGCTGCGCGCCTCACGCTCGGTGATCGACTCGCTCGCGCTCATCATGTTCTCAAGCACGCTGCGCTTGACGTCGAGGGTCTCGTGCTCTTGCGCGTAATAGCCCACACGCAGGCCGTGACCGGGTTCGATGGCACCCGTGTCGGGAGCATCCACCCCCGCCAAAATGCGCAGCAGCGTCGTTTTGCCGGCGCCGTTAAGGCCCAGGATGACCACCTTCGACCCGCGGTCGACGGCAAGATCGACGGCCGTGAAGATTTCCAGCGAACCGTAACTCTTCGAGAGATTGTGGGCCTGAAGCGGAGTCTTGCCGACGGGAGCCGGTTCCGGAAAACGCAACTTGGCCACGCGGTCGACCGCGCGCACCTCATCGAGTCCGGCCAGCATCTTCTCGGCGCGAGCCACCATCTGGTGCGAGGCTGCTGCCTTCGACGCCTTGGCGCCAAACTTCGCCGCCTGCAGCTGCAGCGAGGTGGCCTTCTTCTCGACGTTGGCGCGCTCTTTCTTGCGGCGCTCTTCATCGGCCTCGCGCTGGCGCAGGTAGTTCTTCCAGCCCATGTTGTAAACGTCGATGACGGTGCGATTGGCATCGAGGTAGAAGACGCGGTTGACGGTCTCTTCAACGAGGTGCACATCGTGGCTGATGACGATGAATCCGCCCTGATAAGCCTTCAAGAAATCGCGCAGCCAGACGACCGAATCGGCGTCGAGGTGGTTGGTCGGTTCGTCAAGAATCATCGTCTCGGCATCGCTGAACAGGATGCGGGCAAGCTCGATGCGGCGGCGCTGACCGCCTGACAGCGTGCTGAGCGGCTGGCTCAGGATGCGATCCGGAAGACTCAGGTTGCTCGCAATCGCCGCCGCTTCTGCTTCTGCCGCGTAACCGCCGAGCGCGTGGAACCGGTCGGTGAGTCGCCCGTACTGCGCCATCGCCTTCTCGGCCACGGCGGGGTTGCTACTGCCCATGTCGATCGAGGCGCGTTCCATGTCGATGACGATCTGACCCAACCCGCGGGCGTCAAGAATGCGCGTGCGCGCGAGCTGTTCAGGGTCGCCGGCGCGGGGGTCTTGCGGAAGGTAGCCGATTTCGCCCGTGCGCGTGATCGTGCCACCCGTGGGCTGGCCCTCACCCGCGAGGGCTCGCGTCATGGTCGTCTTGCCGGCACCGTTGCGGCCGACCAGGCCGACCTTGTCGCCCTTATCGACGCGAAACGACACGTTTTCCATGAGCAGGCGCGCCCCGACGCGAATCTCGAGGTCTTGCACAGCGAGCACAGCGAACGTCCGTTTCTTTAGTGGGTTTCGACCACCACGCCGACGGGGTGCCAGCCCGATAGTCTAACCCTGTCCCCCGCACCCGACTTCTCGTAAGGAAGCCCCCGTGTCGATCGCCGCCACTCCGCTCGTCCGCCCCACGCTCATTGACCGTGTCGTGACCCGTACCTGGGTGAGCGACATCGCCCTGGTTGTCGCCGGCACCGCTCTTGTTGCCGTGCTCGCTCAGGTCGCGATTCCGCTGTGGCCGGTTCCGGTGACGGGCCAGACCCTCGCCGTGCTCTTGGTCGGCGCCGGTCTGGGTGCTGCACGTGGTGCCGCCTCGCTCACGCTGTATGCGCTTCTGGGCGCCGTGGGCTTGCCGATCTACAGCGAAGCGTCGTCGGGCTGGTCGGTGCTGCTCGGCCCGACCGGTGGGTACATCATCGGGTTCATCGCTTCCGCTGCCATCGTGGGCTGGGCCGCCGAGCGCTCGTGGGACCGCGGCTGGTACAAGCCCATCATTACGTTCATCGGCGGATCACTCGTGGTCTTCGCGTTCGGCTTGCCGTGGCTCGCTGTGTCGCTTGGCCAGCTCGGGCTCCCGAACGACCTTCAGTCTGTCTTGGTTGCTGGCTTCTACCCGTTCATCATCGGCGGGCTCATTAAGGCCGCAATCGCTGCCGCACTGCTTCCTGCCCTCTGGGCCGCTGCAGAGCGTTCACAGCGCTCGGAGTAGCGCCGTCACGACGAAAGGCCCCTGCCAAGTCTGGCGGGGGCCCTTCGTCGTGGAGCGGGGTTGCGCACTTGCTGTCAGATCGAGAAGCCCAACCGCCTGTCGGCGGAGCGCTCGGAATTGAGAGTCCACTGGGCTCTCAAATGCTGAATCCGAGTCCGCCTTCGGCGGCGCATTGGGCTCTGACAGCCCATCGGGCTGTCAGATGCTGAAGCCCAATGCGCGCATCATGTCGCGTCCGTCATCGGTGATGCGCTCGGGGCCCCACGGCGGCATCCACACCCAGTTGATGCGGAACTGCTCAACAATGCCGTCGAGCGAATTGGCAATCGACTCTTCGATCACATCGGTGAGCGGGCAGCCCGCTGACGTCAGCGTCATCGAGATGATGAGGGCGTCGCTCTCTTCGTCCCACGCGAGGTCGTAGACCAGTCCGAGGTCAACAATGTTGACGCCCAGCTCGGGGTCAACAACGTCTTTCAAGCCCTCTTCGACCTTGTCGAAGAGCTGCGGTTCGAGTGCGGTGGGCATGCGGTCAGCCTACGGTCGAGCCGGTCAGGTAGCGGTCGTAACCTTCGTTCTCGAGCCGCTCAGCGAGCTCAGGGCCGCCTTCTTCTGCCACCTTGCCATCGACGAAGACGTGAACGAAGTCGGGCTGGATGTAGCGCAGAATGCGCGTGTAGTGCGTGATGAGCAGCACACCGAGTCCGGTGTTCTCCTTCACGCGATTGACGCCCTCCGACACGATCTTGAGCGCGTCGACGTCGAGGCCCGAGTCGGTCTCATCGAGAACAGCGATCTTCGGCTTGAGCAGTTCGAGCTGCACAATCTCGTGGCGCTTCTTCTCGCCACCCGAGAAGCCCTCGTTGACGTTGCGCTCGGCGAAGCTCGAATCCATGCGCAGGGCTTCCATCGAACCGCGAAGGTCCTTGATCCACGACCGCAGTGCGGGGGCTTCGCCGTCGAGCGAGGTCTTGGCGGTGCGCAAGAAGTTCGACACCGTCACACCCGGAATCTCAACCGGGTATTGCATCGCCAAGAAGAGTCCAGCGCGGGCACGCTCGTCAATGCTCATGGCGAGCACATCGACACCGTCGAGGGTGATCGAGCCACTGTCGACCGTGTAGCGCGGATGCCCGGCAATCGTGTACGCGAGCGTCGACTTGCCCGAGCCGTTGGGGCCCATGATGGCGTGGGTTTCGCCGGAGTTGATCGTCAGGTTGACGCCCCGAAGAATCTCTTTAGTGCCCTGGTCGGTCTCGATGCTGACGTGCAGATCGCGAATCTCAAGAGTGGTCATGTGTCGAATTGTCCTTACGAAGTGGAGGCCGAGCCGGCGATGTTCTGCGAGACGTCAACGAGTACATCGTCACCATCGATCGTCGCGGCGTAGACGGGAACCGGCTCGTATGCCGGAAAGTTTCGGGGCTTGCCCGTGTCGAGAGCGAACTTTGACCCGTGGGCCCAGCACTCGATGGCGTCATCCTCGACGAAGCCCTCGCTCAGCGAGATTTCGCCGTGCGTGCACGTGTCGCCGAGGGCGTGAACGGCTCCGGCCGAATCCATGACCACCGCCACGGGCACGCCATCGACAACAACCTTCTTGGCGGATGCCGGGCTGAGCTCACTCAGCGAACAGACGCGGGTCGCGGTCATCTCACACCACCGCCACAGCGTCGAGCTCGGCTTCAACCGCGGCGACGAGCCGCGCTTCGAGGTCGGGAGCGCCGATCTTCTGAACGACATCGAGCAAGAAGCCCAAGACGACCAGTCGCCGCGCTTCTGCCTCGTCGATGCCGCGTGACCGCAAGTAGAAGAGCTGTTCGTCGTCGAAACGACCCGTGGCGCTCGCGTGACCCGCACCGGCGATGTCGCCCGTTTCGATCTCGAGGTTGGGGATCGAGTCGGCACGAGTGCCGTCGCTCAAGACGAGGTTGCGGTTCTGCTCGTACGAGTCGGTGCCCGTGGCGTCTCGGCCAATGAGTACGTCGCCCACCCAAACGGTGCGGGCTCCCTGGCCGTTCAATGCGCCCTTGTAGGTGACGCGGCTGATGGTGTGCGGGGCGATGTGGTGCACGTAGACGCGCTGCTCAAGGTGTTGGCCAGCATCCGCGAAATAGAGACCGAGGAGTTGTCCGTCGGCGCCGGCTCCCGCGAGGTGAACCGAAGGGTTCACACGCACGATCGCGCCGCCGAGCGAAACCACCACGTGCTTGAGTCGGGCATCTTTGTCGACACGGGCGAAGTGGCTCGACAGGTGAACCGACTCGTCGTCCCACTCCTGAAGGGTTACGACGGTGAGGTCACTGCCCGCCTCGGCGACGATCTCGACGTTCTCGCTGAGACGCGCGCTGCCGCGGTGATCGATCACGACGAGTCCGCGGGCGTTCGCGGCGGCGGTGATCACGGTGTGGGCGGCGCGCGGTGCACGGTCGGTTCCCGTGCGCTCGATGGTCACCGCGACGGCCTCTTCGCTCGTGAGCGTCACGGCAAGGGCCTTCTCGGCGCTCGACCAGGCGTTCGCGGCCGCGCGCTCTTCGGCGAGACCTGCTGAGCCGACGCGCGCGTCATCGAGAGTGATCCACTCGGTGATCACGCCCGCAGCTGCCGAGACCTCAGCAGGAAAGTCAGAGCCGTCGAGCGTGCCGTCAATGAGATCGCGAATCTTCTCGACCGGAGTGAGCTTCCACTCGAGCTCGCGACCCGTTACGGCCGGAAAGTCGTCGTGCGACGCTGACGCAAAACGCTCGTTGCGCGTCTGCACGGGCACAGGCGATCCCGGGCCGTGCGCGTGCAGCTGCGTCTCGATCGTCGGTGCGTGCGGTGCGGGGGCGGAACTCATCTAGCCGACGCTGCCTTCCATGCTCATCTCGATGAGCTTGTTCAGCTCAAGTGCGTACTCCATGGGCAGTTCGCGTGCGATGGGCTCGATGAAGCCGCGCACGATCATGGCCATGGCTTCGTCTTCGGGCAGCCCGCGCGACTGCAAGTAGAACAACTGCTCTTCACTCACGCGCGAGACGGTCGCCTCGTGGCCGAGCTGAACATCGTCAACGCGAATATCGATCGCCGGGTAGGTGTCAGAGCGCGAGATCGTGTCAACGAGCAACGCGTCGCACCGCACGGTGTTGGCCGAGTGGTGCGCGTTCGCGTCGACGCGAACCTCGCCGCGGTAGCCAGCACGACCACCGCCGCGCGCGATCGACTTCGAAACGATCGACGACGTCGTGTACGGCGCCATGTGGATCATCTTGGCGCCAGCGTCTTGGTGCTGACCGGGGCCAGCGAAGGCAACCGACAACGTCTCACCCTTGGCGTGCTCGCCCATGAGGAAGATCGACGGGTACTTCATCGTCACCTTCGAGCCGATGTTGCCGTCGATCCACTCCATCGTCGCGCCCTCGTGCGCGACGGCGCGCTTCGTGACGAGGTTGTAGACGTTGCTCGACCAGTTCTGAATCGTCGTGTAGCGAACGCGGGCGTTCTTCTTGACGATGATCTCGACGACGGCCGAGTGCAGCGAGTCACTCTTGTAGATCGGCGCCGTGCAGCCCTCGATGTAGTGAACGTACGAGCCCTCGTCGGCGATGATGAGCGTGCGCTCGAACTGGCCCATGTTCTCGGTGTTGATGCGGAAGTAGGCCTGCAACGGAATCTCAACGTGCACGCCCGGGGGAACGTACACGAACGAGCCGCCCGACCACACGGCCGTGTTGAGGGCTGCGAACTTGTTGTCACCGGCGGGAATCACGGTGCCGAAGTACTCGGTGAAGAATTCGGGATGTTCGCGCAACGCCGTATCGGTGTCCATGAAGATGACGCCCTGGGCCTCAAGGTCTTCACGAATCTGGTGGTAGACGACCTCCGACTCGTACTGCGCGGCGACGCCCGCGACGAGGCGCTGACGTTCGGCCTCGGGGATTCCGAGCTTCTCGTAGGTGTTCTTGATCTCTTCCGGAAGCTCTTCCCACGTGGTGGCCTGCTTCTCGGTCGAGCGCACAAAGTACTTGATGTTGTCGAAGTCGATGCCTGACAGATCGGCACCCCAGAGCGGCATGGGCTTCTGGCCGAAGAGCTTGAGGCCTTTGAGACGCAGGTCGAGCATCCACTGCGGTTCGTCTTTCAGGGCAGAGATGTTGCGCACGACGCTGTCGTCGATGCCGCGGCGGGCCGTCGAGCCGGCCGCGTCGGAGTCGCTCCAGCCAAACTCGTATTGACCAAGACCCTCGAGCTCGGGGCGGTCGATGAGCACGTCTGACATGCGGTTCCTCTTCTCTCTTCCGATTCCAACCAGAGTTGGTTCGGTGACATTCCGTGGACATCGCGCGGGTGCGGCCTCTTCGGCAGACGCTCAACGAGCGTGCATACACTGAGGCCAGACGAGATGTCGTGCGCGGGGCCGCCGAGCAACCCCATAAAGCGTGGCCCGCGATCGACACTGACGATGAGCTTGGTCGATTCTATCGTGCGAAGCCTGAAAGAGGAGGAAGCAGACCGTGAATCGGCTGTGGCAGTGGCTGCCCATCTCAACCGCTGATCGACGCGTTCGCGTGCTCGCGTGGGCATCACTCGTGAGCCAGACGCTCATCGTCGGCACGGGAGGCGCTGTGCGACTCACGGGCTCGGGCCTCGGGTGCCCGACGTGGCCGCGGTGCACCGACGACTCGTTCGTTGCGACGCCCGAGATGGGCATCCACGGAATCGTCGAATTCGGTAACCGTCTGTTGACGTTCGTTCTTGTGATCATCGCGCTGCTCGCGTTCGTATCGATTCTTCGCCTCCGTCGCGAGCGTCCGGAGCTTTTTCGGCTGACGATCGCCCTCGGAGTCGGCATCATTGTCCAAGCGCTCATCGGTGGAATCACCGTGCTGACGGGCCTCAATTCGTGGATCGTCGGATTGCACTACATCGTGTCGGCAGTTCTCGTCGCGCTCGCAGCCGTCTACGTCTACCGCGTTTATCGCGGGCGCGCCGCCCGGGAACTCGCGGTGCCGACGGGGGTACGCATCCTTGCGATCGCCACTGCGGTCGGGGTCTGGGTGACCGTGCTGATCGGAATCGTCGTGACCGGTTCAGGGCCGCACGCCGGTGACGCGAGCACACCGCGCAACGGACTCGACAGCGAGTTGCTGCAGCACTATCACTCGTGGCCCGCATACGTGACCTTCGGACTGACGGTTCTTCTCATCGCCGTAGCCTGGCGCTCCGGTCGGGCGTCGCTGCTCCGCTGGTCAGTGGCGCTGTTCGCCGTAGAGGCCGTTCAGATCGCCGTCGGTCTTGCTCAGGCCCGGCTCGGGCTTCCCGTGATCCTTGTGGGCGTGCACATGGTGCTCGCCTGCGTGCTGGTCGCCGTCATGACGGCGGTGGTGCTGACCACGCGAAGGAGCGTCGACGAAACAGCTGTCGTGGCTGACGTCGAACGCGAAACCGTCGCCCGCTAGAACGGCAGCAACGGGTCGATTCCTACGGCGACGAAGAGCAACGTCAAGTAGGTGATGCTCGCGTGGAACACGCGCATAGGCTTCGCCTCGAGACCGCGAACGGCACGACCGTACAGGCGGTGGCTCTCGACGATGAACCATCCCCCCGAGATAAGGGCGACGGCGGTGTAGAGCGCCCCCATCGGTGCGATGGGGATAAGCAAGAGCGACGCGGCGACAGTCGCCCACGCGTACAG
This sequence comes from Pseudomonas synxantha, assembly GCA_943371805.1. Taxonomy (GTDB): domain Bacteria; phylum Actinomycetota; class Actinomycetes; order Actinomycetales; family Microbacteriaceae; genus Microcella. The sequence goes on from CALRWH020000026.1 coordinate 13,065, forward strand.
CACGACTTGCACGCCGACCGTGGCACGATCGCGCAACACCGCCAGCATGGGCACGTGTGCAACGGCGTAGTCCTCGCGGTACTTCATGGACAGCGGCCAATAGTGCGGCGGGGTCCACAAGAAGACGACGAGAAACAGAATGAACGGCGGCCACGCGAGCGAGCCGGTCACCGCAGACCAGCCAATGAGCACCGGAAAGCAGCCGGCGATTCCGCCCCAGATGATGTTCTGCTCTGTGCGTCGCTTCAAGACGAGCGTGTAGATGACGACGTAGAAAAGAATCGCGGCGAGCGAGAGTGAGGCGGCCAGCCAGTTCGTGGTGAGGCCCAGCCACACGATCGACACAATGCCGATGGTGTACGCGAAGATGAGGGCCGCCCGGTCAGAGATCTCGCCCGTCACGAGCGGACGATTCTGGGTGCGGTTCATGACGCGGTCGATATCGCGGTCGATGTACATGTTGAAGGCACCGGCCGAACCTGCCGACAGGGCACCACCGATGAGCGTTGCGAGCACGAGCCAGATGCTGGGCAGGCCGTTGGCCGCGAGAATCATGACGGGCGCTGTCGTCACCAGGAGCAATTCGATGACGCGCGGTTTGGTCAGAGCCACATAGGCAGAAATGGTGCGGCGGATGCTCCGCGGTCGCGTCGTGACGGCGTGATCGAGGGCGGTATCCATAGCTCCTTCATTTCTGGCGCAGAATTGCGAGCAGTCTACGGGAGCCACCTTGGGAGCTGACCCGGTGCGAACCGCACGTGGCATATGACCCTCTCTATACTGGCCAGGGTCGTCGATGCCCTGCACGCTTCCGATCGTGCAGGTGCACATACGGCCCGCATCCGTCTGAAGAAAGGGCAGTACCGACGCCATGACCGATCTGACCTGGGACGACCTCGACCGCCACGCCGTCGACACCGCACGGCTTCTTGCCGCCGACGCCGTTGAGAAGGTCGGTAACGGCCACCCCGGCACCGCCATGTCACTCGCGCCCGTCGCGTATTTGCTTCACCAGAAGGTCATGCAGCATGACCCCTCTGACCCGCACTGGCTCGGTCGTGACCGCTTCATTCTCTCTGCGGGCCACAGCTCGCTCACGCAGTACGTGCAGTTGTACTTGGGCGGATACGGGCTCGAGCTCGACGACCTCAAGGCTCTGCGCACGTGGGGCTCGAAGACCCCTGGCCACCCTGAGTACGGCCACACCGATGGCGTGGAGATCACGACGGGCCCGCTCGGTCAAGGACTCGCCTCCGCCGTGGGCTTTGCCTATGCCGCTCGCTTCGAGCGCGGGTTGCTTGACCCTGCAACGCCAGCAGGCGAGAGCGTCTTCGATCACCACATCTACGTCATCGCGGGCGATGGCGACCTGCAAGAGGGCGTGACGAGCGAGGCCGGCTCGCTCGCTGGCCACCAGCAGCTCGGCAACCTCATCGCGATCTACGACTCCAACCAGATCTCGATCGAAGACGACACCAACATTGCGTTCACCGAAGATGTCGCTGCGCGCTACGAGGCGTACGGCTGGCAGGTTCAGACGGTCGACTGGAAAAAAACCGGCGAGTACGTCGAAGACCTGCACGCGCTCCACGCCGCTCTTGAGGCAGCGAAGGCCGAGACGAGCAAGCCCAGCCTCATCATTCTGAAGACGATCATCGGCTGGCCTGCCCCCACCAAGCAGAACACCGGCAAGATTCACGGCTCGGCCCTCGGCGCCGACGAGCTCGCAGCCACCAAGACCGTCATGGGCTTCGACCCCGCCGAGCACTTCGCGGTGAGCGACGAGGTCATCGCCCACACCCGCGGTGCGGTTGACCGCGGTCGCGCACGTCACGCTGCGTGGAACACGCGATTCGACGCGTGGGCCGCGGCGAACCCCGAGAACGCCGCGCTCCTCGCGCGCATGCAAGCCGGAGAACTGCCCGCCGAGCTCGACGCAGCGCTTCCCGTGTTCGAGGGCGGCACGAGCGTCTCGACGCGCGCCGCGTCGGGCAAGGTCATCAACGCCATCGCGGGCGTGCTGCCCGAGTTCTGGGGCGGTTCGGCCGACCTCGCCGAGTCGAACCTCACGACGATCGCGGGGGGTGGCTCGTTTGCGCCGAGCGAGCACTCGACGCACGAATGGAAAGCGAACCCCTACGGTCGCGTGCTGCACTTCGGAATTCGCGAGCACGCGATGGGCGCGATCCTCAACGGCATTGCCTTGCACGGTCGCACCCGCGTCTTCGGCGGCACGTTCCTGATCTTCAGCGACTACATGCGCCCCGCCGTACGCCTCGCGGCCCTCATGAATGTCGCCGTGACGTATGTGTGGACCCACGACTCGGTCGCGCTCGGCGAAGACGGCCCGACCCACCAGCCCATTGAGCAGCTCGCCTCGCTGCGCGCGATTCCTGGGCTGGCGATCGTGCGCCCGGCCGATGCCAATGAGACCGCCCACGCGTGGAAGGCCGTACTCGAGCGCCGCTCCCCCGCCGGCATCGCGCTGACGCGTCAGAACATCCCCGTGTTCACGCGCGGATCGGGTGTCGCCTCGGGCGATGAACTTGCCGCTGCTCACCACGTCTCGAAGGGCGCCTACGTGCTCGCCGAGGCCGCCAATGGTTCGCCCGACGTCATTCTTATCGCGACGGGCTCTGAGGTTGCGGTAGCAATGGATGCTCGCGCGCAGCTCGCCGAGCAAGGCATCCACGCCCGCGTCGTCTCGGCCCCCTGTCTTGAGTGGTTCGACGAGCAAAGCGCCGAGTACCGCGAGTCGGTGCTCCCGGCGAGCGTCACCGCGCGCGTCTCGGTCGAAGCGGGCCTCGCTCTGAGCTGGCACAAGTACGTCGGTGACCGCGGGCGCACGGTGTCGATCGAGCACTTCGGGGCCTCGGCCGACTACCAGACGTTGTTCCGCGAGTTCGGCATCACGCCCGAGGCTGTTGCAGCAGCGGCGCGTGAGAGCATCGCCGCCCACTAATTCGGTCGCCTGCGACCGCCCTGTTGATCACCACCTCTCACGATTGAAGGCACCATGACTTCCACCCCGACCGCACAACTCAGCGACCTCGGCGTCAGCATTTGGCTCGACGACCTTTCGCGCGACCGCATCACCTCCGGCGGTCTCGCCGCGCTCATTACCGATCGCAACGTCGTGGGCGTCACGACCAACCCGACGATCTTTGCGGCCGCCCTCGCCACGGGCACGACGTACGACGCGCAGATTCGCGAGCTCGCCGCGTCGGGTACCGACGTGACGCAGGCGGTGTTCGAGATCACGACCGATGACGTCGCCGCAGCGAGCGACATCTTCGCGACGGTCGCGGCGTCGACGAACGGCCGTGACGGTCGCGTCTCGATTGAGGTCGAGCCCGGACTCGCCCACGATGCGGCAGGAACGATCGCTCAGGCGCAGCAGCTCTGGAAGAAGGTCGGTCGTCCGAACGCGATGATCAAGATTCCCGCCACGGTCGAAGGTCTCGCGGCGATCACCGAAACGATCGGCGCGGGCATCAGTGTCAACGTCACGCTCATCTTCAGCCTCGAGCGTCACCGCGCCGTCATCGACGCGTACCTCGCAGGTCTCGAGAAGGCACACGCGGCTGGCATTGATCTCTCGACCATCCACTCGGTCGCATCGTTCTTCGTGTCGCGCGTCGACACCGAGATCGACAAGCGACTCGTCGAGATCGGCACGCCCGAGGCCCTCGCCCTCAAGAGCAAGGCCGGCATCGCGAACGCGCGCCTCGCCTACGAGGTGTTTGAGCAGGCCTTCGCCACCGACCGCGCCGCAGCTCTGTTGGCCGCTGGCGCCAACGTACAGCGTCCGCTATGGGCGTCGACGGGCGTGAAAGACCCGAGCTTGCCCGACACGCTCTATGTAACCGAGCTGGCCGTGGCCCACACCGTCAACACGATGCCCGAGAAGACCCTGCAGGCGACCTTCGACCACGGTGTCATCACAGGAGACCTCGTGTCGGGCAGCTACGACGCCGCACGAGCGGTGTTGGCCTCTCTCGACGCACTCGGAATCTCGTACGACGAGGTCACGGCTCTGCTCGAGAAAGAGGGCGTCGAGAAGTTCATCGTGAGCTGGAACGAACTGCTCGACACCGTCAGCGCCGCACTCGAGGCTGCCCGATGACCGTCACGGTCGCTGCACGCGGCGACGCCCAACTCGCGATCGAACGGCACGTGCCGGCGCTCGTCGAGCAGCTCGTGGCGAGCCGCATCACGGCGGGCGACAGCACTCTGTGGGGCCCCGCCGCTGAAGCCGAGGCGAGCATCCGTTTGGGGTGGACGCAGGCCGTTGCGGTCTCACGCCCGCTCGTCGCGGAGATCGTCGCGTTGCGCGAGCAACTGCTCGAGCGGGGCATCTCACGCATCGTGCTGTGCGGCATGGGCGGCTCGTCGTTGGCACCCGAGGTCATCACGCAAACCGCGGGCGTTCCGCTGGTCGTTCTCGACTCCACCGACCCCTCGCAGGTTTCCGCCGCTCTCGGTGAGCACCTCGGCCACACGGCTGTCGTGGTCTCGTCGAAGTCGGGCTCAACGGTCGAGACCGACAGTCAGAAGCGCAGCTTCGAAGCTGCGTTCCGTGCCGCGGGCATCGACCCGGCGGAGCGCATCATCATCGTCACCGACCCGGGCTCGCCCCTTGAGCAGGCCTCGACGGCTGACGGCTACCGCATCTTCACCGCCGACCCCACGGTGGGTGGCCGCTACTCGGCTCTGACCGCGTTTGGGCTCGTTCCTTCGGGCCTCGCGGGAGTCGACCTGGATGCCCTCCTCGACGAAGCCGAGGCGGCAAGTCTGCCCCTCGCAGTCGATAGTGCGTCGAACCCGGGCCTTCAGCTGGGGGCCGCGATCGCCGGCACGTCGCCCCTGCGCGACAAGCTCGTGATCGTCGCTGATGGCACGCACATCGTGGGCCTCGGCGACTGGATCGAGCAGCTCATCGCCGAATCAACCGGCAAAGACGGTGTGGGCATCTTGCCGGTCGTCGTCGGCGTCGACGCACCTGAGCTCACGAGCGGCGCGTCCGACATTCAGGTCGTTCGACTCGTCGCCGATGCCCGCGCCACGCGAGAGGTCGCCGACGGTGAAATCGAGTTGTCGGGCACTCTCGGCGCTCAGCTGCTCACCTGGCAGTACGCCACGGCGGTCGCGGGGGTGCTGCTCGGCATCAATCCTTTCGATCAGCCCGATGTCGAGTCGGCCAAGGTCGCCGCGCGCGGACTCCTTGACGCACGCCCCGAGCCGGTTGCCGCGGCGTTCGTTGACGGTGGCGTCGAGGTCGTCGGGCCTACTGAGGTGCTCGGCTCAGCATCCACGGTCGCCGACGCCGTACGCGCTCTCGAAGCAACCCTGTCGCCCACGGGCTACCTCTCGGTGCAGGCATACCTCAACCGCCTCGCGCACCCGGAGCTCGAGGTATTGCGGCACCTCATCGCTGCGCGCACGCAGCGCCCCGTCACCTTTGGGTGGGGCCCGCGCTTCTTGCACTCCACCGGTCAGTACCACAAGGGTGGGCCGGCGATTGGTGCCTTCTTGCAGATCACGGGCTCGCTCGGTGACGACCTGCTGATTCCCGATCGCCCGTTCAGCTACGCACAGCTCATCGCCGCCCAAGCGGCCGGTGACGCTGTTGTGCTGGCCGAGCACGGCGCGCCGGTGGTGACCCTGCGGGTGAACGACTCCGACGGCATCGCGGCCATCATCGCGGCGCTCTCCTGACCCGCTCCGCCACCACGAGGAGAACCATGGCCCCGGCCGCCATCGATCGCGACAACAATCCCCTGCGCTCCCCCGACGATCGTCGGCTCAACCGCATTGCAGGCCCGAGTGGGCTGATCATTTTCGGTGTGACGGGCGACCTCTCGCGCAAGAAGCTCATGCCCGCGGTCTATGACCTCGCCAACCGTGGCCTGCTGCCTCCCGGCTTTGCCCTCATTGGCTTTGCTCGACGCGACTGGGCGACGCAAGACTTCGAGCAGGTCGTGCACGACGCTGTGAAGCAGTATGCGCGCACGCCGTTCAATGAAGAGGTGTGGCGACAACTCGCGGCGGGCATCCGCTTCGTCTCCGGCGACTTCGATGACGACGGAGCATTCGACCGGCTGACGACCACGCTTGCCGAGCTTGACCGTGAGCGAGGAACGATGGGAAACCACGCGTTCTATCTCTCGATTCCGCCGAAGTCGTTCCCGCTCGTGACCGAGCAATTGCGGCGCAGCGGACTCGCCGAGGCACAGCCCGGCGAGTGGCGTCGCGTGGTCATCGAGAAGCCATTCGGTAGTGACCTTCAGACGGCGCGCGAGCTCAACGATGTGGTCGAGTCGGTGTTTCCGCCGGACTCGGTGTTTCGCATCGATCACTATCTGGGCAAAGAGACCGTTCAGAACATCCTCGCGCTGCGTTTCGCCAACATGATGTATGAGCCGATCTGGAACGCCAACTACGTCGACCACATCCAGATCACGATGGCAGAAGACATCGGGGTCGGCGGTCGTGCGGGGTACTACGACGGCATCGGCGCTGCCCGCGACGTCATTCAGAACCACTTGTTGCAGTTGCTCGCCCTCACCGCGATGGAAGAACCCGTCTCGTTCGACGCGGCCGACCTGCGCGCCGAGAAAGAGAAAGTGCTGTCGGCGGTTCGCCTGCCGAAAGACTTGGCGACCGGCACCGCGCGCGGGCAGTACGCGAGTGGGTGGCAAGGCGGTGAGTGGGTCACCGGCTTCCTCGAAGAGGAGGGCATGAACCCGCAGTCGGTGACGGAGACCTACGCGGCGATGCGGCTCGACATCAACACCCGTCGGTGGGCGGGAGTGCCGTTCTACTTGCGTGCCGGAAAGCGGCTCGGACGCCGCGTCACTGAGATCGCCGTCGTGTTCAAGCGGGCACCGCAGTACTTGTTCGCCGAAGCCCAGACCTCGGCCCTCGGGCAGAACGCTCTCGTGATTCGCGTGCAACCCGATGAAGGAGTCACGATTCGGTTCGGCTCGAAGGTGCCCGGCGCAGGAATGCAGGTGCGCGACGTCACGATGGACTTCGGCTACGGTCACGCCTTCACCGAAGCAAGCCCCGAGGCCTACGAACGCCTCATTCTCGATGTTCTGCTCGGCGACCCGCCCCTCTTTCCGCGGCACGAAGAAGTCGAACTCAGCTGGAAGATTCTTGACCCGATTGAGCAGTTCTGGGCGACGCAAGGTCGGCCGGAACAGTACGCGCCGGGAACGTGGGGCCCGCAATCTGCCGACGACCTGCTCGCTCGCGACGGACGCGTCTGGAGGCGCCCATGATCATCGATCTGCCTGACACGACCGCGAGCAAGGTCTCGAAGACTCTCGTTCGTATTCGCGACGAAGCCGGCGCTGTTGCACTGGGTCGCGTGCTGACGCTCATCATCTCGAGCGAAATTGGTGATGAAGAAGACGTCATCGCGGCCGCCAACGAGGCGTCACGCGAGCACCCCATGCGCATCATCGTCGTCTCGACTGACCCCGCTGCGCCGGCAGCTCGCCTCGACGCTGAAATCCGTGTCGGCGGCGACGCGGGTGCCAGCGAGGTCATCGTGCTTCGCGCCCACGGCGAGACCGCGACTGACCTGCGCGGGCTCGTCACGGGCCTCTTGCTGCCCGACGCGCCCGTCGTGTCATGGTGGCCCGGTGAATGCCCCGACGCCGTGTGCGAGACGCCCCTCGGCGCACTCGCCCAGCGCCGTATCACCGACTCCGCAGCGTCGGCTGACCCACAAGCAGCGCTCGCCCGCATCGCTGCGGGCTACCAGCCCGGCGACACCGACTTCGCGTGGACGAGATTGACCCTCTGGCGCGCACAGCTTGCCGCAGCGCTTGATCAGCCCCCGTACGAACCAATCACGAGCGTGCGCGTCTCCGGGGCTCCCAACAGCCCCTCGACGGCGTTGCTGGCGGCATGGCTCGGGCTGCGGCTTCAGGTTGACGTCGAGGTCGATGTTGCCGACGAGAACCCGTCGACGGGCATCCACCGTGTGGTCTTGAACCGCGCGAGCGGCGAGATCAGCCTCGAGCGCACCCAACCGGCCGTCGCGACCTTGCACCAGCCGGGCCAGCCCACGCACGAACTGTCACTGCCGCGCCGCGGACTGCGCGAGTGCTTGGCGGAAGAACTGCGTAGGCTCGACCCTGACGACGAGTTCGGTGCCGTGCTCGAGAGTGGTTTCGGCGGCTCCAGCGCTGCGTGAGCTCGGCGCCCCCGCTCTCAAGAAAGGCTCCACCCCGTGACCACCGAACGCCGCGTTCTCGTGCACTCCAACCGCGAAGCCCTTGCGGGCTCGGTTGCCGCGCGATTTCTCACCAAGATGATCGACTTGCTCGACGACCAGGCCGAGGCCCATGTCGTGTTGACAGGCGGCAGCGTCGGCATTGAGGTTCTCGCGGCCATCGCCGCGCATCCCGGTCGCGACCAGATCGACTGGAGCCGTGTTCACCTGTGGTGGGGCGACGAGCGGTGGGTGCCCAAGGGTCACGCTGATCGCAACGAGCAGCAAGCACGAGAAGCACTCATCGATCTGATCGATATTCCTGCCTCGAACGTGCACGCGTTTCCCGCGTCGGATGAAGGTCTCGATCTCGAGGCCGCT
>CALRWH020000027.1:0-21291 GCA_943371805.1 Pseudomonas synxantha
CGCGGCTCGCACCGTGCTCGGGCGGCTGGCAGCTGACCTGCACGACCCCGTCGCAGCCGACGAGCTATTGCGGTTCCCGACCGCTGCAGCCATCGCGGAGCGTGGCGCCGAAGTGCTTCGGGGCCCCGAACGGCGCGTGCGCACGATCATCGCGACAGCCGAAGCGCTCGCCTCGGGCGACTTGGCTCTTGATGTCGGACTCTCGAGCGCCGAACTGCGTGATCGATTGCTGCGGATGCCCGGCATCGGCCCGTGGACTGCCGACTATGTCGCCCTGCGCGTGCTGGGCTCGCCCGATCTCTTGCTCGACACCGATCTCGTTTTGCTGCGCTCGCTCAGCGCTCGGGGCGCAGCGTCGACCCCGCGGGAGGCAGCCGCGCTGGGCCGACGCTGGGCGCCGTGGCGCAGTTACGCCACCCTGCATCTCTGGCGAGCTGCGCCTCCGCCGATGCGCCGAGCGCCCGCCGCTAGTTCTCGGGCGCGACCATCGGCAACGGAATAGCTCCCGTCGCGGGAACCACTCCACTGAGCCGTTCGGGCGAGAGCACCTTGGCGATTTCGTCGGCCGTCATGAGACCGCGCTCGATCACGAGCTGGCGAATCGGCACCTTCGACGCGAGGGCCTCATAGGCGAGGGCCGCCGACTCTTGGTAGCCGATGTACGGCGTCAGGGCAGTGACGACACCGACACTGGCTTCGACCATCTCGTGCAGTCGCTCTTTGTTGGCCGTGATGCCGTCGATGCAGTTAAGGCGCAGCGTGCGGCACGCGTTCGACATCCACGCGAGTGACTGCATGATGCTCGTGGCGATAACGGGCTCGAAAGCGTTGAGCTGCAACTGCCCACCCTCGACAGCGGCCGTGACTGTGGCATCCGCTCCGATGATCGAGAACGCAACCTGGTTGACGACCTCAGGAATCACGGGGTTGACCTTGCCCGGCATGATCGAGCTACCCGCTTGACGCGCGGGCAAGTTGATCTCGCCAAAGCCCGCCTGCGGGCCGCTCGACAGCAGACGCAAGTCGTTGCAGATTTTCGAGAGCTTCACCGCGGCGCGCTTGAGCGTGCCCGACACCGTCATGAAGATGCCGGTGTCGCTCGTCGCCTCGATGAGGTCAGGCGAGGTGACCATCGTGTAGCCCGAGATCTCGCTCAAGTGGCGGCGCACGGCTTCGGCATAGCGCGGATCGGCCGTGATGCCCGTGCCGATCGCCGTTGCGCCCATGTTGATCTCGTTGAGCCACGGAATGATTTCGCTCAAGCGCTCTTGGTCTTCACCGAGAGTCGTGGCGAAGCCGCGGAACTCTTGCCCCAGCGTCATGGGCACGGCGTCTTGCATTTGCGTGCGGCCGACCTTGAGAATCTGCGAGAACTCCTGGCCCTTTGCCGCGAACGAGTCAATCAGCAGGCGGTGCTCGTCGAGCAGGCTCTTGAGGCTGAAGACCATGGCGAGCTTGATTGCGGTGGGGTACACGTCGTTGGTCGACTGGCTGCGGTTGACGTGGTCGATGGGGTGAAAGTTCTCGTAGTCACCCTTTTCGTGGCCCATCAGCTCGAGGCAGCGGTTCGCGATGATCTCGTTGGCGCACATGTTGGTGCTCGTGCCGGCACCGCCCTGCAGCACACCGAGCACGAACTCGTCGTGCAACTCGCCATCGATGATCTCTTGGCAGACCTGGTCAATGAGGTCGGCGCGCACCGCCCGAATGACGCCAATCTCTTTGTTGGCGCGCGCGGCCGCTTGCTTGACCATCGCCAACGCGATCACGAGGTTGGGGTGGTTCGAGAGCGCTCGGCGCGTGATGGGAAAGTTCTCGAGTGCGCGAGCCGTGTGGATTCCCCAGTAGGCGTCGGCAGGAATCGGCATCTCGCCGAGCGAGTCGCGCTCGAGGCGCATGGGGCGCGGAGCATCCGGATCTTCGTCGATTCCGGGTCGGTAGATGGGAATGCCGTCGTCACTCGTGGTGAAACTCGGGGCAGGGCCAGTCGTGCGCACCATTGCGGATGCCTCTTCCTTGAGGGTCTTCAAACAGTTGCGGTGGCGGCACCAGCCTATCGGGCGGCGTGCAACCGCACGCGCGCCGTCACGAGGTGATCGGCAACCGGCGTGTGGGAGATGACGAGCACAGCCCGCTCGGGGCCCGCCGCTGCGCCCAGCAGCTCGTCGAGCAGGCTCTCGGCCCGATCGGGATCAACATTCGCGGTCGGCTCATCGAGCACGAGCACGGGCGCATCGGTCAGCAGGGCGCGAGCGAGCGCAATGCGCTGCGCCTCTCCCCCGCTCACGAGCCGGCCCCGCTCACCCACGAGTGCATCAAGCCCCCCGCGGTCGTGGCACCACGCGCCCAGGCCCACACGATCGAGTACCGCAAGCAGGTCGGCATCGGGCGCGTCATCGCGAGCGAAGAGCAGGTTCTGACGGATGCTCTCGTCAAAGAGATGCGGGCTCTGCTCGCACAGCACGACGTGGCGGCGCACCTCGTCCGGGTGTAGCTCGTGCACGTCGACTCCCCCGAGCCGGTACTCGCCCTCATGATCGAGAAAGCGCACGAGCACGTGCGCGAGCGTCGTCTTGCCCGCCCCGCTCGAGCCCTCGACGACGAGTCGGTCTCCTGGCGCGAGGTCGAGATCGATTCCGGCGATGGCGGGGCTGTCGTCACCGGGCCAGCGTGCACTCACCCCGCGCAACCGAAGTGCCAGCGGACCGGCGGGGAGGCTCGTGGCGGTGGCCGGAGCACCGGGCAGCTCGGCTGGTACGTCGTCCGGCACGATGCTGGCGATGCGGTCGGCACTCGCTCGCACGCGCCACCACGCCGACAGCGCGGCTGGCAATGCGGCGACCACTTCAAACACCGCGAGCGGCACGAGCACGAACAAGACGAGCTGGGGGCCCGTGACGGCCGCGACGGCAAAGGTCGGCTCGCTGACCAGTAGGGCGACGAGAAGCGTGAGCCCCGCCCCGAGAGTGAAGAGCGCGGCGACGCTGCCCGCGGCGCCCGACTGCCGCGACTGCGCGCGCCGAAGGTCGGCATCGAGCGCGAGCACACGCTCGCGGTGGCGGGTATCGGCCCCGAAAGCCCGCAGGGTCTCCCACCGCGTCAGGTATTCGAGCACGGCGTCGGCAAGAGCGGCCCGCAAGGGCGCAATGCGCACGTCAGCATCGCGGCTGAGGCCCTGCATCACGAGAGCCGCGACCCCTGCCGTAACGACGAGGCCGACGAGCAAGGCGGCACCCGCGGGCGGCGACACCCACCACACGCCGATGACGCTGAGCGCCGCGACAACACCAGCCGTGACGAGAGGCTGCAGCACCCGCAGGGGCAGGTCTTGCAGGGCATCGACATCCCGCACGAGCGTCGTCAGCAGGTCGCCGCGTCGAACGCCGCGCAACCCGTCGGGGGCGACCGGCAGCAACCGCCGAAAGACCCCCACGCGCAAGGTACTCAGAGCACGGAAGGCCGCATCGTGCGACACGAGGCGCTCGAGATACCGGAACACGGCGCGACCCAGCGCGAACGCTCGTACGCCAACGATGGCGAAGCCCAAGAAAAGAATGGGTGGTTGCTCGGCCGACCGAGCAATGAGCCATGCGCTCGTGGCCAACAAGGCCACCGCCGAACCGCTCGCCAATACCCCCAGGGCGAGAGCGGGCGCGAACGCCCGCATCGGGGGCAGGGATGCGCGCAGAACCGCGCGGCGGGCACGACGAGCGGCGGTCGTCACGATGTCGCCTCCGCCCGAGCCCGCGCGGCACGGTGAACCGGCTCAATCGCAAACACCTCGTCAGCAGCGGCCATGACGGCGCGGCGATGGGTCACGACGATCACGAGTCGGCCCTCGCGCGCGAGCTCGCGCAAACCCTCGATCACGCGCTGCTCGCTCGCCGCATCAAGCGCTGATGTGGGCTCATCGACGAGCACGACTCGACAGTCGCGATCAATCGCACGGTAGTGCGCTCGCGCGAGCGCGACCCGCTGGGCCTGCCCACCCGAGAGTCCGTCGCCCGCGGCGCCCAACACCGAGTCGCGCGGCACATCGCCGGCGCCCGCCCACAGCAGTGACGCCGTGACGCGCGCGGGGTCAACGGTGGTTGCCCCGAGCCCGACCACCTCGTCGAGAGGGCCGCCGGTGAGGTCGGGACGTTGGCCGCTCCACGCCATGCGTGAGATGCGATCGTCGGCGTGCACGGGCGATCCCGCGAGCTCGACGTCGCCGTCGTGCTCGACGAGGCCCAACACCGCGCCGAGCAACGAGCTCTTGCCCGCGCCGCTGGGCCCGGTGATCGCGAGCAGGGTGCCGGGCATCCACGACGCCGTCAACGATTCGATGACCACACGGTCGCCGCGTCGAATCGTGAGCTCACGCACCGTCAGTGCGGGAACGGATGTCGTCGGCACCGTCGCAGAACCACCGCGGTCGGCGGTCTCGCGGTCAGCAGTCGCACGCGCGGGGTCACTCGCGGGTGCCGCGTGATCATGCCCTTGCGGCGCCGACTCGATGAGCGACAGCACCTCGTCCGCTGCGGCGATTCCTTCGCTAGCAGCGTGGAACTGCGCGCCCACTTGCCGCAGCGGCAGGTAGGCCTCGGGAACCAGCACGAGCACGAAGAGCCCGAGCGCGAGCAGAATCTCTCCGTCGATGAGCCGAATGCCGATCGAGACCGCGACGAGGGCCACCGAGAGACTTGCGGCGAGTTCGAGCGCGAAGCCCGAGAGAAACGAGAGCCGCAACACGCTCATGGTGCGTCGGCGATATTGCTCGGTCACGGCAGCGATGCGCTCGGCTTGTCGGTGCTGGCGACCGAAGACCATGAGCGTCGAGAGCCCCTGCACGACCTCAAGAAACCCCTGGGCAAGCGCGGTGAGAATCGACCACTGCCTCTTTTGCACGGCGCGAGTTGACATGCCGATGAGCACCATGAAGACGGGGATGATCGGCAGCGTAAGAATGACGGTGATGCCCGTGGCGAAATCGGCGACGAAAAGCACCGCGACGATGATCGGCGTCGCAACAGCCGTGAGAATCAGCTGAGGGAGGTACCGGCCGATGTAGCCATCGAGCGCATCGAGCCCTTGGCCGAGCAGGGTGGCCACGCGAGCGCTTGACGTCGAGCCCAGCAATGCGGAGCCACCCCCATCGACCGCTTCGATCATTCGAGAGCGTAATTGACTCTTGACGCGCGCAGCCCCCTGAACAGACAGGCCATCGAGCAGAGCCTGCGTGAGCGCGCGGGCGACGATGCTCACGGCGGTCGCGATGATCGGGTCCCCGAGCTCGTCGACCGGTGTGCCCGCGATGACACCGGCGACCGACTGTGCCGCGAACCAACAAAAGGCAATGATGCTGAGCGTGTGAGCGACCGCGACGACCGCGCCGGCCGCCAGCAGAGTGCGGGCGGCCGACGCGGTCTTCAGCAGTCGAGGGTCGAGAGGTTTCAGTGTGCTGCCACCGGAATCGACTCACGAGTAATGCGACGCCGGAACACCCAGTAGGTGAAGAACTGGTAGGCGAGCACGAGAGGCATCATAATCACCGCGACCCACGTCATGACCTGCAGCGTGTAGTCCGAGCTCGACGCGTTCTCGATCGTGAGGCTGAAGGCCGGGTCGGTCGTCGAGGGCATCACGTTCGGGTAAAGAGCGGCGAGGATGCTCGCGACGGCGAGCGCGATCGTCGCAGCCATGAGGCCGAACGCGATCTTCTCGCGCCCGATCCGGTTGGCCACCCACGAGCCGATGAGCGCCACGGCTGCGGCCGCAGCAAGGCCCACGAGCACCGGCAAGTGCGCGATGTCGAGGTGCTGCAGCACGGTCCACACGAGGAAGGCCGCCGCGACGACGATCGTGATGATTCCCGAGCGCACGGCGAGCGCCTGCGCCCGAAGCCGCAGGTCACCGTCGGTCTTGAGGGCCAGGAACTGCACGCCGTGCGTAAAGAACAGCATGAGCGTCGTGAGGCCGCCGAGCAGGCCGTAGGGGTTGAGCAGGTCGAACAGCGTGCCGGTGTACGTGCCAGTCTCGTCAATCGCAACACCCTGAATGATGTTGGCGAAGGCGACGCCCCACAGCAGTGCCGGAACAGCCGAGCCAACCACGATCATCCAGTCAAACCAGCTCTTCCAGCGGTCAGACCTGCCCAGGCGGCGGTACTCAAACGAGACACCGCGTGCGATGAGGGCGAGCAAGATGAGCAGCAGGGCCAGGTAGAAGCCGTCAAACAAGGTGGCGTACCAGTAGGGGAAGGCCGCGAAGAGCGACGCACCCGCCACGATGAGCCACGTCTCGTTCAAGTCCCACACCGGGCCAATCGTGTTGATCATGACGCGCTTATCGGTGTCGTCTTTACCGAGGAAGGGCAGTGCCATGCCGACGCCGAAGTCGAAGCCGTCGAGCACGAAGTAGCCGATGAACAGGAATCCGACGATTCCGAACCAGAGGTATGCGAGGTCCATGTGCGTGAGTCTCCGTATTTCTTAGTAGACGGTCGCGAGCTTGGCGGGGTCGACCTCGGCCTGACCGTTGTCGTCAGACCCGTCGCTGTACTTCGTCCAGTCCTTCGGACCATCGACAGCTGCGCGGACGATGAGCTTGAACTCGACGACGGCGAGGACGCCGTAGATGAGCGTGAAGGCGATGAGCGAAATGAGCACTTCGAGCCCAGATACGCCGGGTGAGACGCCGTCTTCAGTCTTCATGAGGCCAAAGACGATCCAGGGTTGGCGACCCATTTCGGTGAAGATCCAGCCCACGAGGCTCGCGACGAGCGGCACGGGTGCCGACCAGATCGCGACTTTCCACATCCAGCTCTTCTGCGGGGTGCGGCCGCCCCGGGTCAGCCACAGGCCAACGACCGAGATGGCAGCGGCGAGGGCGCCGAGGCCGATCATCCAGCGGAAGCTCCAGTAGGTGATCCAGATGATGGGCGTGTAGTCGCCGGGGCCGAACTCGGCCTGGTACTGGGCCTGCAGGTCGTTGATGCCCTCAACCGTTCCCATGATGTCGTGCGTCGAGAGGAACGACAGCAGGTAGGGAATGCGGATCGAGTACAACTCGGTCGCGCCATCCGGCGTGCCCCACGTGAAGAGAGAGAACGACGCGGCCGTGGTGGTCTCGTAGAGCGCCTCAGCGGCTGCCATCTTCATCGGCTGCGTCGCGACCATCACGAGGCCGAGCTGGTCGCCCGAGAGGGCGACGCCGATGAAGGCAACGATGTTGACCACCAGTCCAAAGCGCAACGCCGTGCGCATTTCATCGAGGTACTGGTTCTTCGACAGGTGGTAGGCCGCCACAGCAACCATGACCACGGCCGCGAACATCAGAGAGGCGAAGATGGTGTGCGGAAACTGTGCCAGCGCGACGGGGTTCGTCAGCACAGCGCCGATGTCAGTGAGTTCGGCACGACCGAGCTCTTCATTGATCTCGTACCCCACGGGGTTCTGCATGAACGCGTTGGCGGCGAGGATGAAGTAGGCCGACAGCGTGGTTGAGAGGGCGAGCAGCCAGATAACGGCCAGGTGCAGCTTTTGCGGCAACTTGTCCCAGCCGAAGATCCACAACCCGATCATGCTCGCCTCAAGGAAGAAGGCGAGCAGGCCCTCCATGGCAAGCGGGGCGCCGAAGACGTCACCGACGAAGCGCGAGTAGTCGCTCCAGTTCATGCCGAACTGGAATTCCTGCACGATGCCCGTCACGACGCCCATGGCGAAGTTGATCAAGAAGATCTTGCCGAACAGTCTCGTGAGGTGCAGGTACTTCAGCTTGCTCGTGCGCACCCACGCCGTTTGGAACATGGCGACGAGGATGACCATGCCAATCGTGAGCGGAACGAAGAGAAAGTGGTAGAGGGTCGTGAGACCGAACTGCCAGCGGGCCAAGATGAGGGGATCGAGCCATTCGACCACGAGGGGGTCACCTGCCTTGCGAGATGGGTGGATGGATGCGGCGAAGCTGCCGGTTTCGAGCCTAGGAACGAGTGCGGCGCACCACAGGGGCCGAAGGTCCTGATTGTCAGTCGGTTCGTGGGGGCCGTCGATAGGCTCGCGGCGTGAACGAGTGGCTCGACGCGATCCTCGACCTGGTGCAGGGAGTCGACCCGGTGCTGCGCACGGCGCTCGCCGGGGTGTTCATCATGCTCGAGACCACGATCTTGCTCGGCCTTATCGTGCCGGGCGACACCGTCGTACTCGTCGCGAGCACCGCGGTCGACTCTCCTGCCGAATACTGGGCGCTCACGATCACCGTCATTGTGGGTGCACTCCTCGGCGCATCGATCGGGTTTTCGATCGGGCGCTTCTTCGGGCCGCGCGTGCGAGGGTCTCGATTGGCCGCGCGTATCGGCGAAAAGAACTGGGTTCGCGCCGAAAACTTTCTCGATCACCGCGGTGGGGTTGCCGTCTTCGTCTCACGGTTCGTGCCGGTGTTGCACTCGCTCACTCCCCTCGTCGTGGGCATGAGCAGACTGCGATACCGCACGTTCATGGCGTGGCTCACGCCCGCGTGCATCATCTGGGCGTTCGCCTACGTGACGGTCGGTTCGCTCGCCGCGGAGGGCTATCGCACCATTGCCGAGCAATTGGACTATGCGGCGTTCATTTTCATCGGTGTCATCGCCGGGTTCTGGTTGCTGGTTTTCGCGGTCAAGAAGCTGCTCGACCGTTACGTGGGGCGGTTCGCCGACCACCCGGGTGACGGCGACGCAGCGACGCGGGACGATTGACCATCGACGATCGGGCACACCGCGCATGGCCACCGCCGCGCAGCGAGCGGAAACGCGAAAGGGGCGGGCGCTCGCAGCGCCCGCCCCTCTCATGGCACCGAAACCGGTGACGCGGCTTGCTAGCCGATGAATCCGTTCTCGGTCAGCCACTGGGTGGCAATCTCGGCGAAGCCGAGCTGGTCGACCGTGCTCTGAACGTTGAGGGCGACGAGACCCTCAGGAGTGAGCGCTGCGCTCACGGCGTTGATGATGTCAATCGCCTCTTGCGGCAGGTCGGCTGACGCGATCGGCACAACGTTCGACGCGAGGAAGAGGCCCTCAGGGTCGCTCAACGTGACGAGTCCGTTCTGACCAATGCGGGGGTCAGCGCTGTAGACGTTCGCAACGGTGACGATTCCCTCGAGCAGCGACTCGACCGTCGTGTCACCCGTGGCCTGGAAGCCCACGGTGACGCCGTAGACCGACGACAGGCCGCTCGGGCCATAGGGGCGCTCTTCGAGCTCGGGGGCTCCACCGAGGATCAGGCCCTCGACGCCCGCGAGATCAGCGATCGACTCGAGGCCGTTGGCCTCAGCGAATTCGGCCGTCACGTTGTAGCTGTCTTGGTCAGTGGCCGACGATTGGTCGAGCACCTGGAGGCCCTCGGGCACAACGGTCTGCAGCTCAGCGAAGACGTCATCAGACGACGTCGCCGTGGTGTCGGGGCTCCAGAACTGTAGGAGGTTTCCGGTGTACTCGGGGAAGAGGTCGATCTCTCCCGCTTCGAGTGCCGGAATGTAGGCGTCGCGCTGGCCGATCTGGTAGTTACGCTCGACGGTAAAGCCGCCCTCTTCGAGGGCCTGCGCGTAGAGCTCGGCAATGATCTCGTTCGAGTAGTACGCCTGCGATCCGATGATGATCGTCTCGCTGGGGGCATCCGATTCGGTATCCGGGGCCAGCGGATCACCCGATGCGCACCCTGCCAGGGCCAATGATGCCCCGACCACGGCTGCCGTCATGGCAAACCGGCCCTTGTTCCTTGCTGTGAACATTCGTTCGTCTCTTTTCTTCAGGTGGTGGCGGAAGCATCCGCCGTCGCACGTCGCCCGGTTGGCGTCGTGCGAACGTCTGTGGCGCGGCCCGCGCGCACCCCGCGCGGAATCGCGTAGCGCTCGAGCACCGCGAACAGTGCGTCGAACAGTAGGGCGAGCAGGATGACGAGGATGGCCGCGCCGAGCATCTGGTCGTACCTGCGCAAAGCGATGCCCTGCACGATGTCATAGCCGAGACCGCCGAGGTTGACGTAGGCCGCGAGGGTTGCCGTGGCGACAACCTGCAGAGTCGCGCTGCGCAGACCGCCCAGCAGCAGCGGCAGGCCGAGCGGCACCTCGACCTTCCAGAGGATCTGCCACTCTGTCATGCCGAGGCCGCGCGCCGCGTCGATGGTTCGCCGATCGATCACCTCGAGACCCGCATAGGCCCCGGCGAGAATGGGCGGGATGGCGAGCAGAACAAGCACCAGTACCGTTGACGGCCCGCGCAGGGTGACGCCGACGAGCATGACGAAGAGGAACAGAAGGCCGAAAGTCGGCAGCGCCCGTGCCGCGCCCGAGATTCCCACCGCGAGCTCCCGCCCGCGGCCGGTGTGGCCGATCAGCCATCCGAGCGGAATCGCGATCAGCGCGGCGGCCACCATCGCGAGGCCCGTGTAGAACAAGTGCTCTCCGATGCGCACGGGAATCGACCCCGAGCCCTGCCAGTTGACCGGGTCGACGAGCCAGAGCCACGCATCCACGAAGAGATTCATCGGAGCACCTCGTGCTGCACACCGCTAGCGACCGCGAGCACCGGCGTGTCGACACCCTGCTGGCTCTCGCCCGAACGACTGCTCGACGGGCGCCCGACGCGAGTCCACGGCATGAGCGCGCGACCGATCAGCACGAGGATGCCGTCGAACAGCAGCGCCACGATGACGGTCATGACGACGCCGGCGAGCACTTGCTCGACGATGTCGCGCTGGAAGCCGTTGAGGAACAGGTAGCCGAGGCTTTGCACGCCCACGACGATGCCGACAGTCAGCAGGCTGACGGTGCTCACCGCAACGACCCGCAACCCAGCGAGCAGCACGGGGCCGGCGAGCGGAAAGTCGACCATCCAGAAGCGACTCCACGACGAGTAGCCCACCGCCGTGGCCGCTTGACGGATGTCGGGGTCAACGCTCGCGAGAGCATCCGCCACCGATCGCGCCATGATCGCGACCGCATAAATCGTCAACGCGATGAGAACGTTGGCCTCGCTCAAGAATCCGATGCCCAGTAGCGGCGGCAAGATCACGAAGAGCGCGAGCGACGGAATCGTATAGAGCAGCCCCACCAGAGTGAGGATGAGCCCCCGCGTGAGCCGATAGCGGTAGGCGAGCCAGCCGAGCGGAATCGCGATGATGAAGCCGAGCACGATCGGCACAATGCTCAGACGAATGTGCTCGAGCGTGAGCTCGAGAATGAGGTCGAGGTTATTGACGACCCAGGTCACGCCGGGCCGTTTTCCACGAGCCGGCCCGCGAGATTGCCGTCACCATCGACGAGCACCTGAGAACCATCAATGGTCTGGATGCTCAGCGCACGCTTGCCGCGATCGGCGCCGATGAAGCTCGCGACAAAATCGCTCGCGGGGTTGGCGAGAATCTCGGCCGGCGAGCCCTTCTGCGCAATGCGGCCGCCTTTTTCAAGAATGACGACTTGGTCGCCCAACAAGAACGCTTCATCGATGTCGTGGGTGACGAAGACCACCGTCTTGCCGAGCTCGCGCTGCAGGCGCAGCAGTTCTTGCTGCAGGTCGGCGCGCACGATGGGGTCAACGGCGCCGAAGGGCTCGTCCATGAGCAAGATATTGGGGTCGACAGCGAGGCCGCGAGCCACGCCCACGCGCTGCTGTTGACCGCCCGAGAGTTCAGCAGGGTATCGCTCGGCCATGTCGCGATCGAGGCCAACGGTGTCCATGAGTTCGAGCGCGCGAGCGTGTGCGTGTTTCTTCGGCACGCCGCTGAGGCGCGGGACCGTCGCGATGTTGTCGATCACGCGACGGTGCGGCAAGAGCCCCGAGTTCTGCATGACGTAACCGATTCGACGACGCAATTGCACGGGTTCGATCGTCGACACGTTTTCGCCGTCGATCTCAAGCGCGCCACTCGTCGCGTCGACCATGCGGTTGATCATGCGCAACAACGTCGTCTTGCCCGAGCCGCTCGAGCCGACGAGCACCGTTGTTTGGCGACTCGGCATGATCACACTGAAGTCATCAACGGCGAGCGTGCCGTTGTCGAACCTCTTGGAGATGGAGCGAAACTCGATCACGGTGCTCTCTCCTCTGCCGTTGTCAGATGCGCACGCGTTCAGCGCTCGCCCAGTAAAACAGCATTCAGAGCATGAGGCATTCCCCATCGCTCACATTCTGGGCAGTTCTCCAGACGGAGCGATCACGCCGTAGCCGTGGGGCAACGGCAGGCGGCAGGCCGTGGTTAGAGGCGGCCAGCCAGCACAGCACGCACCGCGCGGTCACCCTCGGCCAACAGGTGTGCGTCACCCTTCGGCGCGCGCGCGAACGCTCGAGCCACCAGAGCGTCGATGACCTCGATCGCGGTGCCCACCGCGAGGCGCACCTCGGCCGAATCGGTCACGCCGTACCCGGCGACGAGCGCGTCGGTCACGGTGTCGGCGACCACGGCGTTGGCCGTGGCGTCCGTCTGCGGGGGGAGCAGATCGAGCACGTCGCCGACCCGAATCGAGCGGTAGCCCGGCTCGGTGCGGAATAGCTCGGCGGTGGCGTGGGCGACCGCGAGAACAGCATCCGTCGCCGAGGCGTGGCGGCCGGGGGCGAGCTCATTGGCAATGCTGCCCAGAAGCCGCTCAGAGTTTCGGGCCGCGAGGCTCTGCAATACCGCGATGCGGTCGGGGAAGTAGCGGTAGACCGTGCCGATCGATGCTCCGGCGCGCTCGGCAACCATCGCGGTTGTGAGGCGCTCGTAGCCAATCTCATCGATCACGACTGCCGCCGAGTCGAGCAACGTAGCAAGGCGAGCGGTGCTGCGAGCCTGAACCGGCTCGTTGCGAATGAGCGCGGACGTGCTGAGCAGTGCCGTGCCGGAGTCAATGACGTTCACGGTGTTCCCTTTCGACGCGGCCAGCGTACTCCTCGATGTGAGCGAATCACGCGTTGGCGCGATGTTTATTATGGCTTCATATTCGCTCTGCGAATGCCGCAAACAGTGCACAGACCTGTTCACCTCCGCTCGACACTCGTGTTTCTGCGGCGTCGCGCGCCGGGCCCGGCAGGTGCGCGGTCTGACACACTGGACTCGTGCCTGCGACGAGCGACAGCCCCGACACGACTCCTCGCGCACCGTGGGCGCGGCGAGCGGTCGCTCTCGAAGACCGCTTTCACCGGATGCGCGAGCGGCGTGGTCGGCGACGCGGACTCGAGCCCGTCGTGATTCCCTACAGCGGGTATGGCGGTAAGGGATTCGTTCGAGTCTTGTGCCGCGTCTTGCTCGCCCGCCCCGACTCGTCGCGACCCACTCCCACCACCATTCGAGGGTGGCGGAGCTTCGTCAGCATTCCGGTCGCTGACTGCGCCGTCACGATTACGGCAGACGGCCGCGAGTTCACGGTCAACGCCGACCGGGGCGGCGTCGTCGATGTCGACCTTGAGGTTGACCTCACACCAGGAGTGCGCACGATCACGCTGCAAGCCACCGACTCTGCTGTCGTCACGGCACGCATCTTCGTGGTCGATCCGGATGCTCGCATTGGCATTGTCAGCGACATCGATGACACCGTCATGGTGACGGCCTTGCCCCGCCCCTTCCTCGCAGCCTGGAACACCTTTGTGCTCGACGAGCACGCGCGTCGCCCGGTTCCGGGAATGGCCGTGCTCCTCGAGCGCCTCGCACGTGAGCACACCGGATCGCCCGTGATCTACCTGTCGACCGGCGCATGGAACGTCGCGCCAACGCTTGACCGGTTCATGAGCCGCCACCTCTACCCGTCGGGCACGATGCTGTTGACCGACTGGGGGCCGACGCATGACCGGCTCTTCCGCAGCGGCCAACAACACAAGCGCGACAGCCTCGCTCGCCTGGCCCGCGAGTTTCCGTCGATCAAATGGGTGCTCATCGGTGACGACGGTCAACACGATGAGGCGATCTATCGCGCGTTCGAAGCCGAACACCCCGAGAGCGTTGCGGCCGTCGCCATTCGACAACTCTCGACTCCCGAAGCCGTTCTCGCGGGTGGCCGCAGTCACCTTGACGACGAGCAGGCGCCGTCAGGGGCGGCACCGTGGGTCTGGGCTCCCGACGGGGCCGGCCTCGCCGAGCAACTCGTGCGCGTGGGCCTGCTGAGCGACTAGCCCGAACCGCCCCGAGGCGAATCCCCCTCTCGAACATGTGTTCGATAGAGTCGTTGTGAACGGCGAGACGGATGC
This sequence comes from Pseudomonas synxantha, assembly GCA_943371805.1. Classification (GTDB taxonomy): domain Bacteria; phylum Actinomycetota; class Actinomycetes; order Actinomycetales; family Microbacteriaceae; genus Microcella. The sequence continues at coordinate 14,177 of CALRWH020000027.1, forward strand.
GCGGGAGGTGCGGCATGGCCCGACGAATGTCGCGGCGCGCGTCGGCGGAGCATCCGCTGCTCTTCGTTGATGCCGCAGACATTCCGCCCGCTCCGGTTATCGTGCGACCGCCGACTCCTCGCGCAGCGGAGTCACTCAGCCCGTTCAGGGCTCTGCTTGCCGCCGCCGAGACGAGCCGCCTCGCCGATATTGACGACCGGCACATCGGGCGCTCGGTACTCGTGGGCGGCGAGCGCCGCGCACGTGAAGGGCTCATGACCGCCGATGCCTTGCTCGACGACGGCACAGCGGTCATGCCACTCGTGCTGTCGGCGCGAGCGTCACGTTCGATTCGTACAGCGCTCGGCGGCCGATTCGTGCTCGTGAGCGGCACGGTGCGTGAGGTCGCCGGAACCGTGCACATCGAGCCCGATGAGATCGCTGACCTCCGAGTTCTTGCCCGTGAGTGGCCGGGCCGGCGGTGAGAGTGTTCTCATCTGAGGGCCTCGCAGCATTCCCCCGCCGATAATGGAGGGATGCAGCGATCCGCTCTCCCCCGGTTCTCGGTGCGATCGCGCATTTTGGCCGTGATTCTCATCGTGACAGCACTCGGCATGTCGGTGTCAGGTATCGCCGCCTACATCGTGCAGCGCGACCGCGTGATTGAGGGCCTTGACGCCGAACTCCTTGCGTCGGTTGAGGCCGCCCGCGGAATCGTCACCGGTACCTCAACCCCGACCGACAGTGAAACAGAGGCCGACACAACGGTCACGACCCTGCCGGCCAGCACCTCCGAAGCGCTGAGCGACATTTTGTCGCGCATTGTGCCGGGGCGGCACGAGAGCAGTGTCGGCATCATCGACGGTCAAGCACGCCTTGTGCCCGGCGTTGAGACGGCATTTGCTCTCGAAGACGACCCGGCGTTCATCGAGCGAGCATGGCAAGAAGCATCGGCAGGTCAAGTCACCGTCGGAACGGCGATCACGTCGGTCGGAACCTTGCGCTACGTCAGTGTGCCGGTCGTCATCGATGGAGACCCCGAGCTCGGTGTGTATGTGACCGCTCTCGATGCACAGCTCGCTGTCGATGAAGTGGGCGGCGCCTTCTTGACCTATGCGGGATTGGCTCTCGTGTCACTCGCCGCGATCGGTGTCATCGGGTGGTTCGTCGCTGGCCGACTTTTGGCGCCTCTTCGTCGACTGTCAGAAACCGCCTCGCGCATCACAGCCGAAGACGTGAGCGAACGCATTCCCGTCAATGGGCGCGATGATGTGTCGGCGCTCACCGAAACCGTCAATGCCATGCTCGATCGCATTGATGAGGCGCTCACGAGCCAACGCCAGTTGCTCGATGACGTTCGGCACGAGCTCAAGACCCCGATCACGATCGTGCGGGGCCACCTCGAACTGCTCGATGCCACGAAGCCTGACGATGTGATTGCCGTGCGCGACATCGCGATCGACGAACTCGATCGAATGGCAGAACTTGTGACCGACATTGACGCTCTCGCCCGCGTCGAGCGACAAGCAGTATTGACCGAGCCGACCGATGTCGGCGACTTGACGACGCTTGTCTTTAGCAAGATGCAAGCGATCCCCGGTCGCACCTGGGTGCTCGAGAACACCGCCGACGTTGTCGCACCGCTCTCACCCTCTCGACTCACGCAAGCGTGGCTGCAACTCGCCGACAACGCCGCGAAGTACTCGCCCGAAGGGTCGACGGTGAGAGTGGGCAGCACGGCGTATGCGCGCACCGTGGAGTTTTGGGTGGCCGACGAAGGCCCCGGCATTCCGGTCGGAGCAGAAAAGCGCATCTTCGAACGGTTCGGACGCGCCGACACCGGCCGCGGCATCGCAGGGTCGGGCCTCGGGCTCCCCATCGTCGCCGCCATTGCGCGGGCTCACGGAGGTTACGTGAGTCTCGATAGCTCACCGGCCGGCGCGCGCTTTGGCATCGTCGTGCCGACGCTCGAGGTCGCCGCCGCTCCGCCACCACCCGCCGTCGGGTTCGACGACTCTCCCGCGGGCGCGAGCGCGAGCGCAGTTCACCCGACCGCAAGCCCCTCAAGGAGACCTGAGTGACCAGCATCTTGATCGTCGAAGACGAAAAGCGCATCTCGTCGTTCATCGACAAAGGTCTTGCGGCAGCCGGATACACCCCCACCGTCGTCGCGAACGGGCTCGATGCTCTCGACTATGTCGCAACTGGTTCTTTCGATCTCGTGTTGCTCGACGTGGGCCTGCCCGGAATCGACGGCTTTGAGGTTCTCAAGCGACTGCGCACTCGCGGCGAAACGATGCCCATCATCATGCTCACGGCACGCACGAGCGTCGACGACACCGTCGCGGGCCTTGACGGCGGCGCCAACGACTACCTGCCGAAACCCTTCAAGTTCGACGAACTCGTCGCGCGCATCCGTCTGCGCCTGCGCGAATCGAGCCAGCAAATCGTCGTTGAGTCAGTGCTCACGTATGGAGACGTGGCCCTCGACCTCAAGACTCGGCGGGTGTCTGTTGATGGCCGCTCGCTCGATCTGTCGGCCCGCGAGTTTGCGCTGGCCGAGCAGTTTCTCAAGCACCCGGAGCAAGTGCTGTCGCGCGAGCAGCTCTTGAGTCGCGTGTGGGGCTTTGACTTCGACCCCGGGTCGAACGTGGTCGACGTCTACGTGCGCTACTTGCGGGCCAAAATCGGCGCCGACCGCATCGAAACCGTGCGGGGAATGGGCTATCGCCTCATCTGACGGCGGGGGATGCTCGATCTAGTCGTCAGAGTCGCTGCCGGAATCGGAGCCGCTAGACCCGCCGCTCGATCCACTGTTCGACCCACTCAGTTCGTCGTCAACACTAACCGGGCTCGGCACCGAGTCTGTCGGCGTCGCGGCAGGACGAGGTGCCACCGGTTGTGGTGCCGGAATGGTCGTTGGGTCGACACTCGGAGCCGACGAGGGGCCCGGTGAGCTCGTGGGCGCGGGCGTCGGGAGAACCACGCCACCGGAGCCCTGTCCGCCCTTTGCGTCGTCAGGAACGGTCGATATCGGCGGAACCTCGGCGGTCGTCGTTGAATCGACGAGCGGCATTGCCTGAGCGACCCCGATGGCACCAGACGCGATAACGCCAAGGCTCAACGCGGAGATCGCCGAGACGGCGATCCACGAAGGAGTCGATGCCATGGTGTTCTGCTCTCGTTGGGGCAGCTGTTCAGGCTGCTGATGGGGCGTACTCAGTCTGACGGCTTACCGATGCGAAAGCGATAGCCCCCGATGAGAGTGCTCTCATCGGGGGCTATCACTCGCACGACCACGGAGTGGCCTTACGCGCCGACTAGCCGTTGGTGGTGTCGTCGGAGTTGTCGTCGTTGATGTCGTCGTCGGAGTTGTCGTCGTCGAGGTCATCAACCGACGCGGGGCTCGCGGGCGTGTCGACCGACGCCGGGCTAAGCGGCGATGCCGGGGTGAGCGGCGATGCCGGGGTCTGCGGCGTGACAGGGCTGTCAGCCGAGACCGGCGAGGCGGGCGACGGAGTCGCGGGCGACGAGGTCGACGTCGGCGACGAGATGCTGTCGCTGTCGACCCGGAAGTCGAGCTCAATGCGGTCGTCACCGTCCGTCACCGTGCCGATGCCGGGAACCGAGAGGCCCGTGGCGTTCTCGATCAACGGGATGGCGTTGGCGATGCTCGCCGCGCCGCCGGCCGCAACACCGAGTCCGAGGACCGATGCCGCTCCAATGGCGATCCAGTTCTTGCTGTCCATGATGTTCCTCCTCCTGAGCAAACCCTCGTGGTCTGCGTCGATGAAGCAACTCTCGCGAGCCGCGATGAGATCACCAGGAGGATGCGGTGAGAGGCCTCTCATCCGCGTTGACGACGCGATGTGCGCGCTCGAGCAAGGCAGAGGCTCCCCCCGAGCCCGCAGCGGATCGCGACAAGGCATGACCCAGCAATTGCGTAGCCGCGATGGCGTGCGCTCGATCGACGAAGCCCGTCTCAGCCGACCGGTACCACCGACGGCGCCATCCATCGGCGAGCACCGATGCCCGCCGCGCTCGCACGGTGGCGCGACTACCGCCGTCATGAACGACAGTCGCGATCAAGTGGGCATAGAGTGCTGCCGCGTCATCGGCGGGGTCGCCCCAGCCCGACGTATCGATGTCGAGCACTCCGGTAATCGCTGTCGGGTTGAGGGGATCGACCAGCAACTGAGCGAGATGCAGGTCGCCGTGCACCGTGCGTGATGGGGGCGGTGACCCGCCCGCCGCAAACCGCCGCGAAATGGTCCGCGCGGTGCGTTCGATCAAGCCGTCGTGCGCCGGCATTTGCTCGATGAGGCGTTCTTCGTACCAGTCGACGCGGCGCACCAGCGAGGCGCGCGCCGACGACACCGACGGCACCCGGGCGATCGCATCACCCAGCGCTTCGATCTGGTCGAGAAGAGCATCCGGTCGATCGACGCGATCAAGAACGCCAATGAGCTCTGACCCTGCAAGTGCCTCGAGCGCGACGAGGCCTTCTTCACTCCAGCCGAGCACTGCCGGTACCGGAACGCCCGCTTCACGCCAGAGCGTGTGGCGGGCTTGCAAGGGCTGCGCGGCAGGGGGCCGCACGACCTTGAGAAAGTACGCGGTTGCCGTGGTGTCGACTCGCACAACCGCGCGCTTGCCGGGTCGATAGGCCGCAAGACTCACGCGCAATCCATCAACGGGGAGGCCCAGTCGAGCGAGCACCACTCCGGCAGCTTCGGCATACACGGCCGTGCGCAAGGCCGGCAACGCGGGGTCGGCCGGATACACCCAGACGTCGACGCGCTCCCCGGTCGCGGGATTGCTCAGAGCCAGCACTCCTGGTCTCGTCGCTTCGGGCGGCGACGTTTCGACGAACACCGTGTGGTCGCTGGGCGCACCACTCGCATCGTTGAGCGTCACCCGGTAACCGTGAGTGAAGCCATTGCCCGTCGGTTCAACCTGAAGGGGCTGCGCGTCGATCAGTGTCGACTCAAGTGAAGCGGCGACGGCCGCGAGCACATCGCGGTGGAGAAGACGATCGCTCGATGGTGGCACCTCTCCATTGTTGTGGGTGTGAGGCCATACGTCCGGTGGCAAGCGGCGCGTCGCTCGCACAATGGTGACCTAAGGCCCATGGCGTCGAGCAAGGCGGGGGCATACCGTGCCCTTAACGGCCCACACCCGAACGGGCCCGATGCACACCAGCAGAAACCCGAATCTGATGAACGAACGAACGAACCAAACCCTCCTCGTCACTCTTGTCAGCGGCGTGCTTGTTCTTGTGCTGTCGTTGGTCGCTCTGATCGAGACAGAGCGAGCAACGCCCGATCGCGGCAGCCCACGCGTCGAGCGCATCGTTGACCTACAACTCGAAACACTGTGACGTCGGACGTCGGGCGTGCCCCGATGTCCCCCGTCAGTCCCCCGAAGTGGGGACCACATGAGACGTCGCGGTTCTCGCCTTCCCGGTTTACGCCGCGTACGCTTAACGAAAGGCCCCCCTACCGGAGGTCGCAACCCGAATACGGTGCCACACCCACGGCACCGCGTTCCTCACCACCCGACAGGAACGGTGATTCACATGATCGCCCTCGTCATTACCGCCGTCACGCTCATGCTCGTTGGTGCCATCGTCATCAGCCTTGAGCGTCACCGCCGACTCACGCCTGTCACCGCGCTCATCACCGGTCTCGGCACGCTTGCCGTTGTCGTTGGAGCCATTACGGCAACGACCGCGTCGATCGCTCCGGCAACCGCCGATGTGGTGCCGCGAGGCGTCACGACCAACCAGCTGCCTGAGCGCGTCACTGACGTCGAGTTGCCAACGCTCTAGTTCTCGCTGGCGAGCGACCGGGGTGACATGCCCCAGCACTTGAGTCCGCAGTCAACGTAGGGTCCTGATACACCCGAGTCGTCACGCCGCAGAGCGAGCACGCGATTCAGAGACGCGTCTATGCGCGATTCGTCGAGTCGACCATCGTTGAGAGCGCTCGCGAGCGTGCTGATGAGCGCGGGGAGGTCGACGCCCACGGTTGACGGATCCGCCGGGAGAACGAAGAGCACCAGATCGTTACCCGCCGCCAAAGCAGTGAGGGCGTTCGTCGTCGGGTCGGAGTAGTCGGCAACCCCCGACCGCTGGAGCATGAGCAGATCGTCGGTCACGATAACGCCGTCGAACCCGAGTTCATCGCGCAAGATGGTGATCCAGGTCGGCGACAACGACGCGGGTAAGGGGCTCACCTGATCGAACAGCAAGTGTCCGGTCATGACGAGCGGCGCCCCCGCGTCGATTCCCGCCTGGAACGGGATCGCGTGCGTCTCGCGCCAGGTCGCGAGATCGATCGACGACTGCGGGATGCTCACATGCGAGTCGTCAGGGCTCGCTCCGTGCCCCGGAAAGTGCTTGAGCGTTGAGAGCACAATGCCTGACTCGCCCCGAACAGCGGCGGCCACGCGCTCGGCGGCAGACTCGGGCGTCTCACCGAGGGTGCGCGGGCGAATGAATGACGATCGATCCGATGTGACGTCGGCCACGACGCCAAAATTGATCGTTACCCCGGCCGCGGCCACGAGGGCTGAGCGGTCAGCAAATGCCTGTTCGGTCGCCGAGGGGTCGAGATTCCACAGGTCTCGTGCGGCGGGCCCGCGATCTTCTTGCAATCGTCGAACGGTTCCGCCCTCTTGATCAATGGCGGTGAGCACGGGCAACCCTGGGTCACTGCTCAAGCCGGCGGTCAGTTCTGCCACGCTCGTGGCAGGCCCGGCCACGTTGTCACCCATGAGAATGACGCCGCCAAAGCCGTAGGCATCAATGACCGAGCGAATGGTGCCTGCGTCGGTTCCCGGCACATGAATCATGATGAGCGCCGCGATCTTTTGCTCGGGTGTCATGGCGGCGATGCGCTGCTCGCGATACACCTCATCGACATCGAGCGGGGCAGGAGCCCCCACCAGCCGAGCAGGGGCGGGGATCGCCTCGAGGGGAGTCACCGAACAGCCCACGAGCGAAGCCACAGCAATGCCGACAAGGGCGACTCCCGCACGGAGAGACTGTGAGCGTCGTCGCATGACCTGATGGTAGTCCCGCTCCGCACACTGTGCGCTTGTTGAGGGCGTGCCACTTACGATGGGGCCATGCC
>CALRWH020000028.1:0-21285 GCA_943371805.1 Pseudomonas synxantha
GCAGCGAGCAACACCCCGACCACGGCGAGCGAGACGAGGGTGATCGTGGCGGCGAGGCCGAGCATCCACCCGGGCCATTCGAGACCGCCGGGAGCGAGGGTCGTTACGGTCACGGCGATCGTCATGGTCGCGAGCAGGGCGACTTGCCCCGCGAAGCGCTCGACCACGACGGCTTGCGCGGCGACGGTGAGCCCCGCTTGCTCGCGGCTGCGCACAGCGCGGCCCGCGTCGCCGACGACTCCGCCGGGCACGGTCGAGTTGACGAGCTGAGCGAGGTAGTACTCGCGTAGCGCGTGCCCGCGGCCGAGCGGCAGGCCGAGTGCGCCCGCGGTGAGACGCCAGCGCTCGGCGGCGAGCACGGTGTGCAGGGTGAGGGCCACGAGGGCGACGACGAGCCACCACGGGTTGACGCCCAGCAGCACGGCGACCGCGTCGCGACCGTCGGCGACCTGCCACAGCAGCACGAGCAGGCCGATCGTCACGAGGGCCTGCGCGCCGACGATGAGCGCGCGGCGCCCTAGGCCTTGCGCCGCCACAGCCACACGATGTCGCGGCCGAACGACCAGCCGAGTGCGCCGAGCACCCCGAGCGTGAGTGCGATGGCGAGCAGGTGCGGCAGGCCGGGCACCTGCAGCACGATGAGCGTGATCATCTGAATGACCGCAACGACCTTGCCGCTGTACCGCGAGGGCAGCGGGTCGTACAGCCACGGCCAGATCGCGCCGGCCACCCAAAACAGGTAGCGCGGCAGGCCGAGCAGCAGAACAACCCATGGGCCGCCGCCCACGACAACCGCGAGCGCGGCGAGCACGAGCGCAAAGACCGAGTCGACCTCCATGTCGAAGCTGCCGCCCACCGCCGACGACAACTCTTGTCGTCGCGCGAGCCAGCCGTCGACGCCGTCGAGGCTCAGCGAAATCGTCGCGACCGCGATAATCGCCACGGGCGCGGGGGAGACCCCGACGAGCGGAATCACGAGCGACGACACGAGCGCCAACCGCAGCAGCGTGACGGCGTTGGCATAGCCCAGCCGCGCGTGCGGGTGTCGGCGGTGCAGTCGCCACGCGGCGACGGATGCTCCCACCGCGTAGACCGCCACCCCCACTGCAATCGCCACAACCCCGGCGCTCGCGAACAGCAAGCCGCCGAGCGTGGCAACCAGCACAGCCCCCACCACCGCCAGCACGGCAAAGCGCCGCACGGGCGGGTCAGTCGGGCGCAGCGGAAAGACGCGCCAGACGGTGGGAGAGGCGGTGGTCATGCCTAGCCTGCGGCGACCTCGTTGCGCTTCGGCAGCACCCATCCCGCGCGGGGAAAGTGGCAGGTGTAGCCGTTGGGGTACTTCACGAGGTAGTCCTGGTGTTCTTCTTCGGCGTGCCAGAACGGCGCCTCGGGCTCGATCGTCGTCACGGCAGCGCCGGGCCACAGACCCGACGCGTCGACGTCAGCGATCGTCTCGCGCGCGACAGCCTCTTGCTCGGGGCTCAGCGGAAAGATCGCTGAGCGATAGCTCGAGCCGATGTCGTTGCCCTGGCGGTTGAGCGTCGAGGGATCGTGAATCTGGAAAAAGAACGCGAGCACATCGCGGTAGCTCGTGACGGTCGGGTCGAAGACGATCTCGACCGCCTCGGCGTGACCCGGGTGGTTGCGGTAGGTCGCGTGCGCGTTCGAACCACCCGTGTAACCCACGCGCGTGCTGATGATGCCGGGCTGGCGGCGAATGAGGTCTTGCATGCCCCAGAAGCAGCCGCCCGCGAGCACAGCGGTCTCGGTTCCGGGCGTGCGCGTGATGGCGCCGGTGTCTGACGAGGTGGTCATGATGCGTCCTTCGTGAAGAGGGGGAGGTAGTCGCCGTACCCTTCGGCCTCGAGCTGGTCGACGGGGATGAATCGCAGCGCGGCCGAGTTCATGCAGTATCTCAGTCCGCCGCGGTCGCGGGGGCCGTCATCGAAAACGTGGCCGAGGTGGCTATCGGCTCCGGATGACCGCACTTCGGTGCGCGTCATGAACAACATGCGGTCGGTCTTGGTCGTGACGGCCGCGGGGTCGATGGGTTTCGTAAAGCTGGGCCATCCCGTTCCGCTGTCATATTTGTCGGTCGACGAAAACAGTGGCTGGCCCGAGACGATGTCGACGTAGAGGCCCGGGGCCTTGTTGTCGAAGTACTCGTTGCGAAACGCGGGCTCGGTGCCGTCGTTCTGCGTGACACTGCGTTGCATCGGCGTGAGACGCGCAATGGCCTCGGGGGTGGCGCGGTACTCGGTGGTCATGGATTCTCCTCAAGCGACGGCGCTGGATGCGGCGTCACCTAGTGGAACAGCCGCGCGTGCGAATCGGTTCCCGTGAGGCTGAAAGCCGGCTGGGAGTTCGGGCTAGACCGCGGGCGTCGGCTGCGTCTCGGTTGAGGGTTCGGCGGCGGCGGGCGCCTTCTTGTCGGGCAACGTCACGAGCCAACAGCCAATGAGAATGAGCGCGAAGCCGAGGCCCGTGTAGACGGTCACGGCCTCGCCGAGCACGAGGGCGCCCGCGACGACCGCGACGGCGGGGTTGACGTAGGTGATCGCCGTCATGCGCACAGGGCCGATTTCGGCGATGAGCGCGAACATCAGCAAGAACGCCACAGCGCTGCAGACGATCGCGAGAACGAACACCGAGGTGATGACGGGCGCCGACGGAACCTCGGTCGGCCAGCCCCCGGTGATGGCGACAATAGGAAGGTAGATGAGACCCGAGATCGTGAGCGCGAGGGCCATGACGCCGAGGCCCGGGAGGTCGTGCATCCACTTCGACAAGATCGCGGGCCCGATGGCGTAGCCCACGACAGCAACGCCGATGAGGGCGACGGCCCCGAGGTCGCCGCCGCCGAGGTCGAGGCCGACAACCGCGGCAACACCCGCCGTGCCCGTGAGGAGGCCGAGCACCGTCAGCGCCGTCACGCGGTGGCGACGGCCCATCACGAACGCGACGCCAATCGCGACGAGCGGGATGCTCGCGAGCAGCAACCCGGTTGTCGAACTCGGCAGCGTCTTCTCGGCGGCGTTGAGGGCATACCAGGGCAGCACGATCTCGAAGACCGAGAAGGCGAGCAGGGGCTTCCAGCGGCGCAGCACCGGGGCAAGGGCGCGCTGGCGAGCCGCGATCGGCAGCAGCAGCGCCGCGGCGATGGCGCAGCGGGCGAGCACGAGAAACTCCGGAGTGAGCTCTTCGACCGCGATCTTGATGAACAGATACGGGATGCCCCAGATGAGGCCGAGCGCGACGAACAGGTACAGGCCGCGACGAGTCATTAGTCCATCATTGCGCAGGCTCGGCGTGCTCAGCGTCGCGCACGTGAGCACGGGCGTAGCCTGACGCCGTGCCCCACCCGAACTCTCGCCAGGCGAAGGCCGCTCGGCGCCGCCGGCGTCGCGTTGCCGCGGCCGACAACGACCTCACGCCCGAGCAGTGGGCCACGGTTCAGGCGCTGTGGGGCGGATGCGCCTACTGTGCAGCGACCGACCGTCCCCTCCAGCGTGACTGCGTTCAGCCCATCGCGCGCGGAGGGCGCTACACGCTCGACAACGTCGTGCCGGCCTGCGGCTCGTGCAACGCGAGCAAGAGCAATGACGAAGTGACGAGCTGGATGCGTCGCACGCGCCGCGATGAGCGCCAGTTTCTCGAGCGCCTCGTCGCGGTGCGCGCTGCGCTCGGAACGAGTGACGTCAGCGCACCGGAATGACCCCGTCGCGCCCGAACCACTCGCGGTCGGCGCTGAGCACCGGCAGGTGTAGGCGCCCGGCGAGAGCGAGGCAGAGTCGGTCGGCGAGCGAGAGGGGAGTGTCGGGCGTCCACAGCGCGGCGGCGGCCTCGGCATCATCAACGGTCACGGCCGCGAGCTGCAGCGGGTGGCTCAACAGCAGTGCGCGCGCGACCTCCCACGCGTCAGCACGACGCACTGTCTGTGCCACCTCTGACCAGTTCGCGGCGCTCATGACGGCGCCGCTCGCAAGCGACTCTCGAACCAGCTGGGCCCCCGGCTCGCCCTGCAGATAGGCGAGAACGGCCGATGAGTCGACGACGATCACGAGGCGGAGTCGCGGCCGGCCTCGAGCCGCCGGTCGTGCAGGAGCTCGGCGAGAAGATCGTGGCCGGCAAGGCGCGCGCGCACGAGGCGCTCGACGGCGCTCTGGTCGGCGAGCAGTACCCCCAACTCGGTGTCGAGAGCGACGAGCGTCGACCCTTCAACCCAGGCGTGGCGGGCACGGATGCTCGCCGGCACGACAACGCGCCCCTTGTTTCCCACCTGAATCGCAAGAGTGTCACTCATGGTACGACAGTACCACTGAGAGATCATCATGGATACGCTCTCTTGCTCGGAGTAATGAGTTAGCGTGATCGCGTGCGCCGTTTTCTGCCTCCGTTTCTGATCATTCTCGCGCTCGTCGCGATGTTCGCTTCCGTGGCTTTTGTTGTGCAGGCGACCGACAGCTGGTCTCCCGCGGGTGGCCGGGCCGATGGCTCGAGTTCGGCTGTGGGTGCTGACGTTGAGTTCGACGAAGACTTTGGCGAGGTCGCCGTCTACGACGTGCTCGACGATGGTTCACTCGAACCTGCGCCCGACGGTGTCACGGCCGAGGTGTGGGATCTCTGGATTCGTCTCGTCGGGCCCGAGGCCACCGCGGCCTCCATCAGCCAGTTTCGGGTCGGCGATTCCGACTCGAGTGACACGCTCGCCTACGTCTATCAAGAGACCAACCCGCAGTTCTTCGCCCTCGCGGTGAACCTCGCGACGGCCGACGTCGAGCAGCTGCTCGTCGCCACGCTCGTGCACGAATACGCCCACGTCTTTTCGTTCGGCCCCACCGAGTTCGATCGCAAGGCCGAGTCGTGCGAGACCTTCGAGACGATCGAGGGCTGCGCCTTCGCCGACTCGTACCTCTATGCCTTCTACGACGCCTTCTGGGCCGACTACACCGATCGCCCCGATCTCGAGAACGTCGACCCCGACATTGCGTGGGAGTTCTATCTCGCGAACGAAGAAGACTTCGTGAGCGACTACGCCGCCACCAACCTGGGCGAAGACTTTGCCGAAAGCTTCATGACCTTCGTGATTGAAGACGACTGGTCGCCTGACACCCCCACGGGCGCCAAGCTCGAGTTCTTCATGCAATACCCCGAGCTGGTCGAGCTGCGCGAGCAAATGCGTGCGGGTGCCGCTGGAGAACTCGGGTTGACATAGCACTATAAAGTGCTATAGCGTTTGGTAAAGCGGTTGATCGACCGCTTCACCCGAACGCGGCACCCCCGGCCGCGCTGACCCCGCGGCCCCCGCCGCGTTCCCGAGGAGTCACCATGCAGGTAAGTGTCACGACCGAACCCGGCTTCGTCACGGTCATCATTGCGGGCCGCTTCGACGCCCACGGCATCGACCGCTTCGACCGCGAGGTCGTTGAGCTCGTCAACGCCGATCACGCTCACGTCATCATCGATCTCGCTGAGGTCGAGTTCATGGATTCGAGCGCCCTCGCCGGCCTCGTGCGCACCCTCAAGGCGACCGTCGCCCACAACGGCTCGGTCACCCTTGTTGCCGTGAGCGACGCCGCTCGCATCATTCTTGAGCTCACGCGTCTCGACGCCGTCTTCGCAACGGCCGCCTCGATGACGGATGCTCGCGCCCGCGTGCTGACGGCAGCCTGAGCCATGACCGCCATCGTCGAGAGGCCGGCCGCGGCGCGCAGCCCGTGGGCCGATCTACTGCCGTCGCGCGTGAGCACGAGTGTGCCCGCGCAGGCCGCCGCGCACGCCGCTCGCGTGCAGCGCGCCCTCTCGACGACTGACCGCCTCACCGTGGGCTCGCTCAGCGCGGCTTCGCACGCGCGCGGTCTCGACGGCGCGAGCGGAGATCTTGTCGATCTCATCGAAGTCGACGGCCGCCTCGTTGCCGTGCTCGGCGACGTTGCCGGCCACGGGGCCGCGGCATCGCTCATCGCCGCGGTGCTGCTGTCGAGCGTGCAGCATCACGTCACCCACCTGGGCCCCAACCCGGGTGTCGTGCTGGCGGCCGTCGACTCATCGGTGCGCGACATGCTCGACCGCGCGTCGGCGATCGCCACGCTCGCGATTGTCGCCATCGACCCCGCCGCGCGCACCTTGCGCATCGCATCGGCGGGTCACCACCCGGTCATGCTCGCGACGGCAGACTCTGTGCACCGTCTCGGCCCCACGTGCACTCCGCTCGGCGCGCGCGACGTGTGTTCGGGAGAACTCACGGTCGACTTCGAACCCGGCTCGGCGCTGCTCATGACGAGTGACGGCATCACCGAACAACCCGACGCGCACGACATCGAATTTGGTCTCGAGCGCCTCGGCGCTTTGGCCGACGAGGCGCGTCGACGCACGCCCGTCGCGGCGATCGCGCGCGTGCTGCACGAGGTCGACGCTCACGCGGGAGCCACGGCTCCGTTCGACGACCGCGCCATCGTCGTCGTGAGGGCAGGGATGTCACCGTGAGAACCCACGACTACCTCATCGACGGCGGGCTCGACTTCTCGTACCTCGATGAGCGCCTCACCGCGCTGCTCTCGCGCTCGGCCCCCTGGCTCAACGGCGACGACGCGCGCCGTGCGCGCTTGGGGCTGCACGAGCTGCTCGTGAACATCCGTCGCCACGCCTACAACGGCGCGATCGGCCCCATCAGCGTCGGGATGACCGCCTCACCCGGCGGCGTCACCGTCATGGTCACCGACTGGGGTTCGGGGCTGCCCGAGGTGCAGCGACGCGTACTGCCCACCGTCTCTGACCACGGTGGCTATGGCCTCGGCATCATCGACCGAGTCTTCAGTGAAGTCGAGTACCGCCGCGCCTCGGGGCGCAACGAGTGGGTGCTCGCCGTTCACGCCGCGGATGTGACCACGCGGTGACTTCTCTCGCCCTCGCGCAGCCCTCGGCCGCGCGTGCCGCTGGCGTGCGCGCCGAGCAGGCCCGCGCCGCCGAATTGCGGGTCGCCCGCCGCATCGTGCACGTCGTCAGCGCTGTGTACTTTCTCGTGGCGTTCGTGGTCTTTCGCGAGGTGCTCTTCGCTATTCCCGCCGTGCTGCGCGGCGAGTCGGTCATCGTGGGCGACGAGCTCGTGCCCTTCTTCAACGTCAACAGCCAGTTGCTCGAGCAAGCAGCGGGAGAGTTCAACCAGCTCACCAATGGCTACGAGTTTCGCGTTCGCTACTCGTTTCTGACCACGTGGTTGCGGCACTACCAAGTGCTGCCGTTCGCGATCTTGCTCGTGATTCCCGCGATCGTCATTGCCGCGTACCGCGCCGTCGTGTGGTTCATCACCGACGTCTTTCGCACGCTCTCGCCCGTCACGGTCGCCCTCGCGACGGCGCTGCCCGTTGGCCTGATCTACGCGATCATGATCTACGCCAAGGTCACGCACTTCTACACGCTCGCGCTCGGCCTAGCCATGGTCACCATTTCGGTGCTGTTCATGCTGCACGCGCTGCTCTTCTCGAAGAAGGGCTGGGTGCGCCGCGCGGTCATCGCGTCGGTTGTCACGCTGCTCAACCCGGCCGTGCACTACCTCGTGCTGTTCGTCGTCTTCATCTTCGTCGCGGGTGTCACGCTCATGCTCGGCGAGCTTGCCGCCTGGATTCGCTCGGGTGGGCCGCGCCGCTTTGCCGCCTCCGTTGCCGCACTGCCGAGCCGCGTGCGCGCGCTCGCGCGATGGGTGTGGCGCCCCACGCGGCCGCACCGCCCGCTGCGGCGATTGCGCATCCGTCTGCACCGCGCCGGCCAGACGACCATGGGCCGCGGAGTCGTGGCGGTGGGCGTCTTCGTTGTCGTGACGCTGATTCCCTACGTGCTCTTCGTGCAATTCGTCGCCCTGCGCGGGGTCGAAAACCTGTCAGAGACCGTGCCGGGCGACTTCTACTTCATTCGCGACGCCTCGGTCTCGTGGCTGCACGTGCTCAGCTGGGATCTCGCCGGCATCATGGACAAGATTCTCTACGGCGACTACCTCGCGAAGGTGCCCCGCGTGAGCAATCTCGCGTACTCGGTGCTCTTCATCGTGCCGTTCGTGATTCCGCGCATCCGTCGCTCGCTGCTCGTCACGCGCGCGCACCGTCAGCTCTTCGGCGTGCTTGCCGTGGTCTCGACGTTCGCGGTGTGGGCGACCATCGGCTACGCCGAACCGCAGTGGTTTCCGAGCTTTCACCGCACGCTCGCGGCCGTCACGCGCACTCTCGCCGCCAATGACGGACCCATCGGCACGCTCGCGCTCGACGTCTCGTCGACGATCGTGCAGGTGCTGCGCTTTCCGCACCGCTTCCAGTTGTTGCTCTACGTACTCGCTCCGCTTGTCATGTCGCTCGCTCTCGCCTGGACGATCGATGCGCTGCTGAAACGGTGGATGCGCCGGCGCGACGCGGCCGAAGCCGCCGCGGCGGCCATCGAGGGCTCAGCCGCCCTCTCGACGCGCGCGATTGCTCTCGCCGACCGCCGTCGGCACCGTGACGCCATCGTGCTTCGCGCTGCTGCCGTCGTAGCCGTCGGCACGGTGTTCTTCGCCCCGCTGCTCTCGAACGAGAACTACCGGCAGGTCTTTTTCTCGGGCAACTTCGGCACCTTTCTCGCGCCCTATCCGGTGGGTGACCTCGACGAGCTCAAGGCCGCACTGCTCGAACTCGACGAGGGCAAGACTGTCGTGCTGCCGCCCACCGAGACGGCCAAGCTCGTGACCGACGACAACGGCGTCGACCACAAGTTCATCGACAAGTTCTTCATCTACTACCTCGACCTACCGAGCTACTACTACGGCCTCACGGGCGACAGCTACAACAAGTTCGAGTTCTTCTTGCTGCTGCGCGGGCTCTACTACCAGCAAGACTGGTGGGTCAACGTGGCGCGCGACATCGACCTGCGCTACATGGTCGTCAACAAGAAGCTGCGCGACAACCGCGGCGTCGGCGCCGAATACTTGCCCGACGTCGAGACCTTCATTGGCCCCGCGATGGAGCGCCAAGAGGCCATGGGCTTCGTCGAGCAGCGCTTCGAAAATGACAGCTACGTGCTCTACGAGCTCGTCGATCGGGCTCCGGATGACCGACCCACGTTGCTCATCGACTCGAGTTGGAGCGACTACCTCGCCCTGGTCTGGAACCGGCTCGAGCTCACCCGTTGCTACGACCTCGAGTACCTGCCCTTTGCCGAACCCGATGTGCTCACGAGTGCCACCGGAGATGACCCGACTCTCGTGTACGCGGGCGATTCACCCGAGACGGCTCTTGACCTGTGGACTCTGCAACACCGCGAGTCGTTCTTCTCGCCCTCGCCCAAGATGTTTCCGTTCGACAGCAACATCGTGGCCTCGAGCTATTACCTGTCGCCGATGTTCCGCGCGTTCTTGATGTTCTCGACCACCAAGTGGAACCGCACCGAGATGATCACGCCCGGCGTCTTTGGCACGCTCAACGGCTCGTTCGTTGCCGTGCCCCGCGCCACGCGCCTGACCATTCAAGTGAAGGTGCCCGACGATGGCCGCTATCGCGTGCTGCTGCGCGGCGCCGCCACTGGTAACGCCGTGACGGTCACGTCGCCAACGCTCGATCTGTTGCGCTCGGTCGAGTTGCAGCCCACGGCCGGAGCGGTCGACTTCTACACCGAAGACACCGTCTACACGCGAGACCGCGTGCCCGAACCCGTTGCCGACCTCTCGGTGACCGAACTTGAAGAACGACTCGACTCGGGTCTCGTCGCCGTCAACTCGCGCAACGAGTATCACGACCTGGGCGTCATCGAGATCCCCGCCGGCAGCCACAGCTTGCGCTTCGACAAGCTCGACGGCAACCCCCTGCTCGTCGAAGGTGTCGTGCTCGTGCCCGAAGCCGAGTATGACGCGCTCACCGAAGCGGGCTCGGCAACGGTCATCACCGACGTCTCCCAGCTCGACTGCGGCACCGTCTACGACGTCTTCGGGCCCGACAGCGAAGGCTACGTCGACCCCGCTGCCAACGAGGCGCACGCCGATCTGACGCAAGAAGAGTTGCTGAGCCTCGCCGCCGCCGGCGTTGACCAACTCGAGCCCGACGAAACCGGTGGCCTCGGTGCCGACTGGCTCGTGCTCTTGCTCGGAGGCCTGCTCTTGCTCGCCGCCACGCTCACCGTGCGCTCGCGCACCCGCATTCGCATCGACGATGCGAGCCCCGTACCCACCTCTGAATCCACCCGAGGAGCCACTCATGACTAACACCCGCCTCGCCCCGACACGCATCGTGATGCTCGGCACGCACGGGCAATACAACATCGGCGATGAGCTGCTACTCGCGACCTTCTTGCGGCAGCTCGGCACGCAGCACGACTATGTCGTCAACACCTACGACCCGGCCGACACGGCAGCTCGCATCGATTCCGACTACCGGGTCGAGCTGATCAACACCGCCGGCGATCGACTCGCGCTGCTGCGGCACTTGCGGCGAGCTGATGCGGTGGTGTTTGCCGGGGGGAGCATCCTCAAAGAGCTCTCGGCGGCCACGGGCCGCAATCGCTACGCGACGCTGCTCATGATTCTGGCCGTCGTCACGGCCACGCGGGTTATCGGTCGCGCACCCATGGCGATGCTCAACATCGGAGTCGGGCCCATTCGCACGCGATTCGGCCGGTGGCTCGCGGGCCGCATTCTCAACCAGGTCACGCTCGTGACGGTGCGCGATGCCGGCTCGGCGGCGCTGTGCGAGCGCATCGGCGTGCGTCGCCCCGTCGTGAGCTCGACCGACGCCGTGTTCTCGGTCGAGCCCGAGTGGTTGCGCGGGGGAGCCCCTCGCCCGGCCGCCCACACCGGCACGCTGCGCATCGGTCTGAGCCTCAACCACGACATCGACACGCCCGAGAACTGGGAACACGTCGTCGCGACGCTCGCCCAGGCCGTGCGCGAGCTGGGCGCCGAGCGTGCGATTGAAGTGCACGGTCTGCCGATGCAATCACGCGGCAAGACGCACGACGACGCGACGGTGTTGCGCGACTTTGCCGAGCGCATCGCTCCCGTGCCGTTCGTGGAGCACCGCCCCGATGACATCGTCGAGGTTGCCCGCATCATCGAGCAGTGCGACCTCATCGTCGCCGAGCGCTTGCACGCCATCATCACGAGCGCCAAGCTCGGCGTGCCGGTGGTGCCGCTCGCCTATGACGTGAAGGTGCGGCAGGTCGCGAGCGTGCTCGGCCTCGACAACGTGAGCATCGACTTGAGTGTTCCGTTTACGGCCGAGCAGGTGCACGCGGCGATCGCGCGCGTGGCCGACGATCAACCGGCCGCCCGTTCTGCGCTCGCCCGCACCACCGAACTGCTGACCGCGCGGGCGCGCGCGAGCTTCGACCAAGCCCGCGGCTGGCTGGCAGGAGTACGCGCATGACGACGACGGCCCCGCGCCGCGTCGGCGCTCGCACCGTGCTCACGGGCACCGCACTGCTCTCGACGACGATGCTCGCCGTGAGCGCCGCGAACTACGCGCTCAACTTCGTTCTTGCTCGCCTGCTCGACCCGGCCGAGTTTGGCGACGCCTCGCTCGCCATCACGCTCGTGCTCGCCGCCGCCGTCATCGCGGCCACGCTGCAACTCGTTGCCTCGAAGTCGGTCGCGGCCGACCCCGAGTCACTCGAAGCCGTGCGCCGCACCCTCGTGCGCGGCGCCCTCGTGGCCGGCGCGGTGGCCGTGCTCGTGCTCGGCGGAGGTGCATGGCTCATCGCTGACGCCCTCAGCGTGTCGACTCCGTGGATGCTCGTGATCGTCTCCCTCGGGCTGCCGATCTACTTCGTCCAGGCCGTGCACCGTGGGGCGCTGCAAGGTCAGCTGCGTTTCGGGCGACTCGCACTCAGCTACGGGGTGGAAGCCGCCGTACGCGTCATCGTCGTGCTCGTGCTCGTCGTCGCGGGGCTGGGCGTCATCGGAGCATCCGTCGGCATTCTGCTCTCGTTCGTGGCCTCGGCGGCGATTGCTCGCGCTCGGGGTGGCGACCGTTCACCGCGCCCGCAGGGCGTCGCCTGGTCGGTCGTGCGCGGCGCCGTCGTCGCCGCGGTTGTGTTGTTGCTCGGCCAGACCTTGCTCAACAACGCCGACCTCATCATCGCGAAAGCCGTGCTCGATGCCCCGACGGCCGGCGTCTATGCCGCTGCGGCCGTGCTCGGGCGGTCGGTGTTTTTCGTCTCGTGGTCGGTCGTGCACGTGGTGTTTCCGGTCATTGCGTCGGTCTCGAGCACGCCGGCGCAGCGCCGCCGGGCGTTCGCGACGGCGGTGTCGATCATCGCCGGGGTCGGGGGAGTGGCCGTGGGGCTCGCGGCTCTCGCGGGCGAGCCGCTCGTGCGCGTGCTCTTCGGCGACGCCTATGCGGCGGCGGGCGCTCTGCTCGTGCCGTACCTCGTGGCGACGTCACTCTTCGCGCTCGCCAATCTGCTCGCGGCGGCTGATCTGGCTCGCGGCCACATCGCGGCGCCCGCCGTGCTCGCGATCGGGGCCGTTGTGCAGACGGCGGCACTCGCGCTATGGGCGCGCAGCCCGGAGGCGCTTGTCGGGGGCCAAGTGATCGGTACCGCCGTGATCGTGCTCGCCCTCGCCGCTCTCGTGGTCGTGCGGTGGGTGCGCGTGCGCCGGGCATCCACTCTTGACATAGCACTATAAAGCATTATAACGTTTATCGACCCGAAGGACATCATGACCCCCCAACCCGAATCGGCCTACCCGGCCTACGCGGCCTACGCGGCCTGGCGCGACACTCCGCAGACCGGCCCCATTGATCTCAGTGTTGTCATTCCCGCCTACAACGAGCAGGCGCGCATCGTGCCCACGATTGGTGCGTTCGCCGCCCATTTGGCGCTCTCAGGCTTGACGTGGGAGCTCATCGTCTCTGACGACGGCTCGCGCGACGCCACGCGTGCTCTCATCGACCTGCTCGATCACGCCAACGTGCGTGTCGTCGAAGCACCGGCCAACGCCGGCAAGGGCGCCGCTGTCAAGCGCGGGTTCGCCGCGGCGCGCGGGCGCATGGTGCTGTTCTCTGACGCTGACAACGCGACTCCCGCTGACGAGCTCGATGGCCTCATCGCGCGCCTCGAGGCCGGTGCCGACGTGGCGATTGGCTCGCGCGCGGCCGACGGCGCTGATGTCGTCAACCGTTCGTTGTTGCGCCGCACGCTCACCGCGGGGCTTCGCGGCGTCGTGCGCCTCGGCCTCGGCATCGGCGTGGCCGACACGCAGTGTGGCTTCAAGCTCTTTACCGCCGAGGCCGCCCACCGCATTAGCTCGGCGCAGACGGTCGACGGCTTCTCGTTCGACCTCGAGATGCTGCACCTCGCGGAACGCTTTGGCTACGAGATTGCCGAAGTGCCCGTGCGCTGGTTCGACGCTCCGGGGTCGAAAGTGCAGCCGGGTCGTGAAGCGGTGCGGTTCGTGCTCTCGATCGTGCGCATCCGTCTCAACGCCATTCAGGGGGTCTATCGCCATGCGTGAGACCACGATCGCAGTTGTCACGGCGATGAGCCCCAGCAGCACCACGCTCGCCGAGTATGGCCTTCATTTGCTGACCGCCCTGGGCCGTAAGCCCGGCGTGCGCGTCGTCGCCCTGGTCGAAGATCTGCCGATCGAGTATCCGACCGTCGAGGGAGTTGAGGTGCGCCGTGCATGGCGGTTCAACGCGCTCGCGACACCCGTGCGCCTCGCTCGTGCCGCGCGCGCGGCCGGTGCCGACATCGTCATCATCAACGCGCACTTTGGCAGCTTCGGCGCCTCACGCGCCTCCGCGGCGCTGGGGCTCATGACGCCCGTGGCGCTGCGCATTGCCGGCGTGCCGGTCATCACGTTGATGCACAACATCGTCGAGACGGTCGACCTCGCGGCGGCAGGCTTCCGTGCCCCGCGCCCCGTCGAAGCGGTGTTGCGGGCGATTGGTACGAGCCTGACGTGGCTCGTGCTGCGCTCGACCCTTGTGACGACCACGATGCCGCGCTACGTCGAGATTCTGCGCGCCAAGTATCGCGCCGACAACGTGGCACTCACGCCGCACGGAGCGTTCGATGCTCCGCCCGCGCCCACCGTGCGAGCCGACGGCGCCGAGGTGGTCATGACGTTCGGCAAGTTCGGCACCTACAAGAAGGTCGAAACGCTCATCGAGGCCGTGCGCCTTCTGGGTCGTCCCGGGCTGCGGCTTGTCATCGCCGGCACCGATAGCCCCAACACTCCCGGATACCTCGCCGGTGTCGAGGCGCAGCACGGTGGCGACGACGTTGACTTCACGGGGTATGTGCCCGAAGACGCGGTCGAAAGCACGTTCCGCGACGCGACCGTCACGGTCTTTCCGTATACGGCCACGACCGGTAGCTCGGGCGTCTTGCACCAGGCAGGGGCGTTCGGATGCCCTCCGATTCTTCCCCGCCTCGGCGACCTCGAAGACCTCATCATCGACGAGGGCTACACGGGCGCGTTTTTTGCCCCTGACGACGCAGCCGATCTCGCGCGCGCGATCGAGGGATTGCTCGACGACCCCGCCGAGCGGCAGCGCATCGCCACCGGCAACCACGCTGCCGCGATCGGGCTTTCTCTTGACGAGGTGGCTGATTGGTATCTCATGCACGTCGGCTCGATCGTTCACGCCTCGCCGCTCGCACTCTTGACCCTCGATGAATACGCTTCAGGGGTTCGCACTCTTCATAAAGTTTTGTAGAGTAGACACCATGCTTTCATCTCCTGAGTTGGTCGCGCGCATCAGAGCCGCGAACGGCGATACGCAAGAGGGTCTCGCCCGACGCCTCGGCGTCTCGTACCCCACGATCAACGCGTGGGAGCGCGGGCGCAGCGAACCCACGCCACGCCACCGTCGCACCCTCGAAGAGCTCGCCGCTGAGCTTGAGATCGTGCACGAGCTCGTGGTGCTCGTCATCGACGATGACCCCGTGACCGCAGAGCTCGTGCGTGCAGCTGCAGCGGGCCTTGACGCCGCCGTGTCGGTCGAGTCGGCGCTCGATGGGTGGGAAGGTCTCGTCAAGTGCGGCGCTCTCAAGCCCAGCCTGCTGTTTCTCGACATCATGATGCCGGGCATCGACGGTCTCGAGGTGGCCCGCCGTCTGCCATCGGTTGACGGTCTTGACCACTTGCGCGTCGTCTTCGTCACCGCATCCCAAAGCCCCGACGTGCTGGCACGGGCAGCGGCACTCGGAACCGCGGTCATCGGCAAACCCCTCGAGCTCGACACGCTCGCGGCCGTCATGGCCGAATCACTCGACGCGGTGCCCTCGCGGTGAGCGACCAGCAGTCGGAGGTGCTCGGCGAGCTCGTCGCCGGGCTACCGGCTGCCGTGTATCGCACGACGTCGGATGGCCAATGGGTCGCGGGCAACCGTGCGCTCGTTGAGCTCGTCGGCGCTGAGTCGTTCGACGACCTTGCGACGCTCAACGTTCGCGACATCTACGCCGACCCCGCGCGTCGTGACTGGCTCGTCAAGAGAGCCCAAGATGGCCTCGAGATTCCCGTCGAAGACCTGCAGATTCGCCGCCTCGACGGCGAGTTGCGCTGGATTCGCGTCACCTCACACGCCGTTCACGGTGACGATGGCGCGGTGGCGTACTTCGAAGGCGTCATGGAAGACGTGAGCTCGTTGCACGCGGTCGACAGTCGCCTGCAGCGGTCGAACACGCTGCTCGACTCGCTCACGCGCATGCAAAATCAATACCTGGCGGGCGTCGACGTTGGCGAGCTTTTTGGCGGCCTGCTCGACGAGCTGTTGCAGGCAACCGGCAGTGAGTACGGTTTCATTGCCCAGTTGCTGCACGACAACAACGGTCCGTTCTTGCGTACCTGGGCGATGTCAGACATCTCGTGGAACGACGCGACGCGGGCCATGTTTCAGCAGTACGGCCCGCGCGGCATGGAGTTTCACAACCTCGACACGCTGTTTGGCCGTGTCGTCACGGGTGACGCGCCGATCATCGCCAACACGGTGGCGGGCGACCCGCGCGCCGCGGGGCGCCCGAACGGGCATCCGCCGCTCGACACGTTTTTCGGCCTTCCGATTCGCAAGGGCGGAGCTGTCATGGGCATGCTCGCTCTCGCCAATCGCCCGGGCGGCTTCGATGACGAGCTCGTGCACTTTCTCACGCCCCTCGCCGCCACCGTGGGCAGTCTCATCGAAGCCGCGACCGTCGAGCGCGAGCGCGCGGCCGCATTCGAACGCAACGAACGGCAAGAAGCACTGCACCGTTCGATCGTCGAGCACGCCGCCGACGCCATCGTGACGTTTCGCGAGTGCGGCACCGTCGTGCTCGCGAATCGCGCCGCTGCCCAACTCGTGGGGCTCGAGCCCGACGAGGTCGTGGGGGAGCGCTTGCGCCGGTTCATTCCGCGGGCGCTGCTGCGTGACACCGTCGAGCAGGCGACGCGCGCTCTCGCGCGCGGAGTGAGCGTCGAGCTCACGCTGTTGCGCGCTGATGGCACCGAGCGCCCCATCGAAGTGACCTTTGTGCAAGGCGAATATGACCACTCGGGCGTGACCACACTGATTGCCCGCGACATTGGTGCCCGCAAAGAAATCGAGCAGGCTCTCCGCACTGCGCGCGACGCCGCCCAGCGAACGGCGCGCGCGAAAGACGAGTTGCTCGCGGGCATGAGCCACGAATTGCGCACGCCTCTCAACGCGGTGATCGGGCTGTCGGCCGTGCTGCAACGCGACGTGCACGGTCCGCTTCTGCCGAAGCAAAAGGAGTACGTGGCCCAAATTGAGTCGAGTGGCCGCCACTTGCTCGAGGTGATTTCGACGATTCTTGATCAGGCCAAGGCTGAAGCCAACAAGATCGAGCCGAGCTTCTCCGTCGCCGACGTGGCCGAGCTCGTGCAGAGTGCTCTGGGCCTCGCGGGTGAGCTTGCGCTCGGAAAAGGGCTCTCGGTGAGCATCGAGGTCGCCCCTGACGTGCCACCCATTTATGTCGACGTGCTGCGCGCACGCCAGGTATTGCTCAACCTGCTCTCGAACGCGGTCAAGTTCACGCCGTCGGGTGGGCGCATCGGCATGCGCGCCGAGCACGCGGGAGACGTCGTTGCGGTGACCGTGTGGGACACGGGAATCGGCATCGCGCCGGCCGATCTCGATCGCATCTTCCAGCCTTTCGAACAAGCCGACTCCTCGCTGTCACGACGCTACGAGGGAACCGGACTCGGGCTCGCCCTCAGCCGACGGCTCGCCGAACTTCTCGGCGGCACCCTCACCGTCACGAGCACGCTCGGTGAGGGCTCGCAGTTCACGGTGACGTTTCCGGTTGTCGCCGACGATTCGTAGACGGGTCGCCTCTCACTCGAACTCGAGGCGCATGACGAGCCGACGTTTCGACGGATGGCTGACCTCGGTAAAGCCCGCGGCCAGAAATGGCCCCACCGGTCCGACGCTCAACTCGTCCCACGTCACGTCGCTGCCACCCGTCAGCATCGGGTACCCCTCGATCGCGAGAGCACCGCGCTCGCGCGCGTGCTCGACCGCCGCCGCCACGAGGGCGTAGGTGAGGCCGCGACCGCGGAATCCGCGGCGCACCACGAGACACGCCACGGCCCAGACCGTTGGGTCATCTTTCGCTTCGCGGCGGCCGGCCCACGGCACGGGAGATCCAGCAAGGCGGCGGAAGGCGGGGCGAGCATCCACGGCAGCCCACGCGGCCGGTTCGTCGTCAACGTAGGCGACGATGCCCGCGGTGCGCGCAGAATCGCGCGTGATCCCGTGATCGTCGCACCCCACGGCCTCGCGAAGCACCGCCGATCGCTGTTCGATCGGCAACGCATACCACTCTCGGTCGCCGAGCCGTTGTCGCGTGCACTGGCAGCGGGCTGCCGTGCCCGTGAGAATCGACTGCAGGTCATCCCAGCTCGCCTCATTGGCAGCAACGATGCGGATGCTCGACTCGCCCACGAGCTTCACGCTAGTCCTCGGCGGCCTGCGTCTCGGGCTCGGCGCTCTCGGCCTCCTCGCGCTTCCACGGGCGCGCGGCGATAAGCCACGCGATGACCGCGACGCCCAGGTAGACCGCATAGCCGATGCTCCACGCGACGAGATCGAGCTCGACGAGTTGCCACGAATCTGGCAGCGGCACGAGCACGATCAAGAAGCCGGCGACCGAGAGGGCGTAGAGAGCGAGCCACAAGAACCTGCTGAAGGCCCAGATTGACTGGCCGCTGAGGCCACGCAGGGGCAACAGGGCGAGGGGAAGCGCCGAGACGCCCGCAATGGCGATGCCGCTCAACGACTCGAGAATGATGAGTTCGAGAAGACTCGGGTCTGCTCCGATGACCGGGACGAGCGCGCTGTAGACGCCCCACGCGGCTGCCGAGACGACGATCATGAAGCCCGTCATGAGCACGGCCGACCCGGCCCGAGCGCGCGTGCTGATTGCCGCACCAAAGCCCACGCCGGCAACGAATCCGAAGATCACGCCGGGTTCAAACCCCGACAGCAGGCTCGCGACAACGGCAAGAGCCACAAACGCGATCGTGAGAACGCGGAACTCGATGCGCGGGCGTGACGCGGGATGCGTGCGACGCATCGTGAGCGTGACGACCGCCCAGCCGAGGGCGATCACGACGAGAAAACCGGCCGCGATCGAGAGAACCGTGCGCAGCCCGACAGCGTCGAATCCGAAGTCGGGGTCGACGATCGCGGATGCCGCGGCCGCGATCAGCAAGCCACCGATGGCGGCGGGCCAGCCGAGCAGAGTCAGAGGCGGCCGCGTCACGGTCTTTCCGCGTTGCTCGGCGCGCGCTACCCGTCGTTGCTCGATGCGGGCGGCCACGCGCTCGCTACTCGAGTCGAGCAGCACGGCCGGAAACGCGATGACAAGCGCGAGCACGAGCGCGCCCGAACTTGCCCACAGCAGATTGGTGGGGGTGAATACGACGCGCACGGTTCGCAACTGGCTCAAGAATCCCGCCTCATCGACCGCACGGGCTTCTTGCGTGCCTTGCGCATCCGAATCGATCGGCTCGGCCGTGACGATGGGTGTCGCTGTTGGCGTTGGGCTCGGGGTGGGACACGTGCCGTCGATGAGACACGACGAGCCCGAGACGCGGGCGAGCGTGCCCGCAATGGTGGCGGCCGCTGCCGTCGCATCTGACCCATCGGGGCATGATGCTGCCGTCGCCGCTGACTCTCGCGTCACTGAGGCCGTGTCGCCCGTCACGTCGATCGCGACGGGGCCTGCACCGACAAATCGCAGCGCACACAGGTCGCCATACAGCGGAAGGTCGGCTCGAGCGACGCCGTCGACCATGGCGATGCTTTGGTCGTTCGTGGGGGACGACACAAAGTCACCCGAGAGAATGATGACGAGTGCCGTACAGGGGTCGGTGGCGCAGTCAACCGTCAGGCGCGCGGTCAATGGCACCGTGTCGCCCTCGACCGACGTCAAAGTGAGCGAGCCCTCGTACACGATCGGCTCGGAAGGATCGATCGTGGTCGCCGACGCGCCCGGCCCCGAAGACGTCACCGCCAGTGCGCCCAGGGTGGCAAGCACAGAGACCACCCACCGAGTGCCGCGCGAGTGGCGTTGGGGCGAAGCGTGTCGGGTCACGGGTACTCCAAGAGGGTGCGGCGCGGTGAATCGGGGGATGGCTCATCGTAGGGCCAGTGTGTTTCGCGGGCGTGTCGGGCTGGCTCTCACGGGAGCAAGGCCGCACCCGCACCGCCGATAGGCTGAGGGCGTGTCTAAAGTTCTGACCTCTCTGCCCGTCGGCGAACGCGTCGGCATCGCTTTCTCTGGAGGTCTCGACACCTCTGTTGCCGTCGCGTGGATGCGCGACAAGGGCGCGATTCCGTGCACCTACACGGGCGACCTTGGTCAGCCCGACGAGCCCGATGTGGAGGCCGTGCCCGGTCGGGCGAAAGAGTACGGCGCCGAGATCAGTCGACTCGTCGATGCGAAGGCTGCACTCGTCGAAGAGGGGCTTGTGGCACTCGCGTGCGGAGCGTTCCACATTCGCAGCGCCGGCAAGACCTACTTCAACACCACGCCGCTCGGTCGCGCCGTCACCGGCACAATGCTTGTGCGCGCCATGAAAGACGACGGCGTCGAAATCTGGGGCGACGGCAGCACGTACAAGGGCAATGACATCGAGCGGTTCTACCGCTACGGCTTGCTCGCCAACCCTCGCCTCCGCATCTACAAGCCGTGGCTCGATGCCGACTTCGTTACCGAGCTCGGTGGGCGTCAAGAAATGAGCGAGTGGCTCGTCGCCCACGGCTTCCCCTACCGCGACTCGGCCGAGAAGGCCTATTCGACCGACGCCAACATTTGGGGCGCCACGCACGAAGCAAAAACTCTCGAGCACCTCGACGTGTCGCTCGAGACGGTCGAACCCATCATGGGCGTGCGCTTCTGGGATTCCGCGGTCGACATCGCGACCGA
Source organism: Pseudomonas synxantha (assembly GCA_943371805.1). GTDB lineage: Bacteria > Actinomycetota > Actinomycetes > Actinomycetales > Microbacteriaceae > Microcella. The sequence continues at coordinate 20,395 of CALRWH020000028.1, forward strand.
AGACGTCACCGTCACATTCGTCGAGGGTCGCCCGACCGCCCTCAACGGAGTCGAATTCACGGATGCTGTGCAGCTGGTGCTCGAAGCCAACCGCATTGGCGGCCGCCACGGACTGGGCATGAGCGACCAGATCGAAAACCGCATCATCGAGGCGAAGAGCCGCGGTATCTACGAGGCTCCCGGAATGGCCCTGCTCCACATCGCCTACGAGCGCTTGCTCAATGGCGTGCACAACGAAGACACCATTGCGAATTACCACGCCGAAGGACGACGCCTCGGTCGCCTCATGTATGAGGGCCGGTGGCTCGACCCGCAGTCGCTCATGCTGCGCGAGAGCATCCAGAAGTGGGTGGGGTCGGCCGTGACCGGCACGGTCACGCTGCGCCTTCGCCGCGGCGACGACTACACGATCCTCGACACGAGCGGCCCTGGCCTGTCGTACTCGCCCGAGAAGCTCTCGATGGAGCGCGTGGGCGACGCGGCGTTCGGCCCCACCGACCGCATCGGACAGCTCACGATGCGCAACCTCGACATCGCCGACTCGCGCGCGCGACTCGAGCAGTATGCGGCGCAAGGCTTCATCGGTGGCGCAACCGCGGCACTCGTGGGCAGCATCGCGGCGGGAGAGAGCGACGAGGTCGTCGAGCACGCCGTGCCGTTGACCGCCGAGCGCGAGGCTCTCGCCGAGGCCGTTGACGCGGCGAACGAAGCCTCGTCGTTCGACTCCGGCACCGACTAGCGGGCTCTAGCTGTACCCGGTCAGCAGGTTGGTTACACGTAGTCGAGGAGAAGGCCTTCATTCTGAGTGGTGTCTAACGCCATCGAAGAGGAAGGCCTTCTCTTGGTCCACCGTAACGCGAGGCTGGCACCAGCCGGCCGAATGATCCTGGT
>CALRWH020000029.1:0-20926 GCA_943371805.1 Pseudomonas synxantha
GCCGGCCCAGCAGGACCAACCGCACCGGTCGCACCGGTCAGACCCTGCTCACCCTGAGGACCAGCAGCACCAGTCGCACCCGTCGCACCCGTCGCACCGGTCAGACCCTGCTCACCCTGCGGACCCTGCGGACCGACAGGACCTGCCGGGCCAGCAGGACCAACCGCACCCGTGGCACCAGTGGCACCCGTGGCACCCGTGGCACCGGTCAAGCCTTGCTCGCCCTGGATACCTTGAAGACCCTGCGGGCCCTGAGGCCCAACGGCACCCGTGGCGCCCGTGGCGCCGGTGGCGCCCGTCAAACCTTGCTCACCCTGAAGACCCTGCGGACCCTGCGGCCCAACAGGACCAGCCGGCCCAGCAGGACCAACCGCACCGGTCGCACCGGTCAGACCCTGCTCACCCTGAGGACCAGCAGCACCAGTCGCACCTGTCGCGCCCGTGGCGCCAGTGGCACCCGTCAAACCTTGCTCACCCTGAAGACCCTGCGGCCCAACAGGACCAGCCGGACCAGCAGGACCAACCGCACCCGTCGCACCGGTCGCGCCGGTCAGACCCTGCTCACCCTGAGGACCAGCAGCACCGGTCGCGCCGGTCGCACCCGTCGCGCCAGTGGCACCCGTCAAACCTTGCTCACCCTGAAGACCCTGCGGACCCTGAGGCCCAACAGGACCAGCCGGCCCAACCGCACCGGTCGCACCAGTCGCACCCGTCGCACCGGTCAGACCCTGCTCACCCTGAGGACCAGCAGCACCAGTCGCACCCGTGAGACCCTGCTCACCCTGAATGCCTTGCGGACCCTGCGGCCCAACAGGACCAGCCGGCCCAGCGGGGCCAACCGCACCAGTCGCACCAGTCGTACCGGTCGCACCGGTCGCACCGGTCAGACCCTGCTCACCCTGAGGACCAGCAGCACCAGTCGCACCCGTGGCGCCGGTCGCACCGGTCGCACCCGTGAGACCCTGCTCACCCTGAAGACCCTGAATGCCTTGCGGACCCTGCGGCCCAACAGGACCAGCCGGCCCAGCGGGACCAACCGCACCGGTGGCACCGGTCGCACCCGTCGCGCCAGTGGCACCGGTCAAACCTTGCTCACCCTGAAGACCCTGAATGCCTTGCGGACCCTGAGGCCCAACAGGACCAGCCGGCCCAGCGGGACCAACCGCACCCGGAGCTCCGTCGGTGCCATCAGCACCATTGAGACCAGGAAGACCAGCAACGCCAGGAATACCCTGCACACCTTGAATTCCCTGAGGGCCGATCGGGCCAGCCGGGCCAGCCGGGCCAGCCGGGCCAGTGGCGCCTGTAGCACCGGTCGCACCAGCCGGGCCTTGCGTGCCAGGAATACTGAGTGTTGGAAGCTGGCCACTGTCGTCGTTGACGATCAGAGGACCGAAGACACCTGACGGCGAATCAACGGCCGGCGGACGAGTCGGTCCGGGCGCGGCAACAGCCACGCCCAGTCCCAGCTGCGTCCCCACAGCGATGGCTGCAGCGAGCGCTACGGCACGAAGAATTCGCCCGGCGGTCATTGCAGTATCTCCACCGTGCCGTCTTCAACGAGAGAGAACGATTCGCCCTCACCAGGCGCGTAGACCTCGACTTGGAATCCGAGACCTTCAAAACTGAAGTACGTCGACAGAGGCGCTTCGGGGGTCGTGACAATGAGCGCGCCACCCTGAGTGACTGTCGACGTCGCGCCTTCTCGCACTCCGGCCTGAACCAGGTTGTCGTAGCCATCAATGTTCGGGTACGTCGCGACGGTGAGGAAGTCATCGCTCGGTTCGCCGAGCTCTGCACCGGCGGGCAAGTAGCGAACGTAGAAGACGCCCGTGTCAGTGATCGTCAACTCGTATTGGACGCCATCTTGTGGCCCAGCCCAGTAAACCGGGCCGTTCGCGGCGCCAAACGCTCGCAATTCTGCTTCTGACACGATTCGTGGCCACGAAACCGCGGCCGTTTCCTCAACGTCAGGGGTGCTCGGCGTCGTGGGGTTGAGCGCCTGCCACGCAAAGAAACCTCCGACGCCCAGTGCGGCGACGACAAGGGTGCCAATGACGACACCAAGAACGCGCGATCGGGTAGAAGAAGTGCGGGCCACGGGTTTCCTAACATCGGGTATGTCAGAGTGCCTAGTCGAGACACGGGAACGTCAGACACGGGGGTATCCAACGCGGACTAGCCAGACTGACAACGAATTTAGCGCGAATACGCCAGCAATTGCGACTATTCCTTGGCCCCTATTCGGGCCACGGTGGGTGCGGTGCATCTTGCGAGGAATCGGGGCAGCGCGCTAGTCGTGCAGCGTGCGCACCAGCGTGAGCAGAAAGAGTCGAGCGGTGCGCCCCGAGTCGCGCTCGTAGGCCCGGTACTCGGGCCACTGTGACTCGAGGTGGCGCCACACGCGATCTCGGGCATCCCCGTCGATGACGGATGCCCGCACGACGTACCGCCGCCCCCGCACCGTGATCTCGGCCTCGGGGTGGGCGAGCAAGTTGTACGTCCAAGCCGGGTGCTTCTCGTTTGCCCAGTTGGTGCCGGCGACGATCGCCCGACCGTAGCCGTCGGCCGTGTACATGAGCACGGTGTCGCGCGCGAGTCCGCTCTTGGCGCCGCGGGTCGTGAGGATGAGCGAGGGCACGAACACGCTGCTGATTTGCACGCGGCCACCGGTGGCCTCGGCGAGCATCCGTTCGATGGGGGGCATGACGCGCGGAGCCGCCCAGCGCCACACGCTCGTGCGCGTGATCGCCGAGACGACGATGCGCACGCCGCGCACGACGGGGTCGACGGTGGGCAGCGGTCGAAGGTCAGCCACGGAGTGCTCCTGCCAGGTCGAGTTCGTCGGTGAGGGTCAGCAGAAACAAGCGCACAACGCGGCCCGACTCGCGCTCATAGGCCCGATAGCCCGGCCACTGGCGCTGAATGAGTGCCCAGGCCGCCTCGCATGCTTCGCCGTCGATGACGGATGCCCGCACCGCGAATCGCCGCCCCCGCACGCTGATCTCGGCCTCGGGGTGGGCGAGCAGGTTGTAGGTCCAGGCAGGGTGCTGCTCGCGCCCGAAGCTCGTGCCGGCGATGATGGCGCGGCCGTCGCCGTTGGCCGTGTACATGAGCACCGAATCGCGCGGCACACCGCTCTTGGCCCCCGTGGTGGTGAGAATGAGCGAGGGCACGAGCAACCCGCTCAGTTGCACACTTCGGCCCGTGAGTACCGCGATCGCCCGTTCGACGGGCGGCATTGCCCGCGGCGCGGCCCAACGAAAGGCCCGCGTGCGCGTGACAGGCGCGACGATGGCCCGCACTGCGCGCACCACCGGGTCGGGCCGACGCCCACCGCCCGCGATCATCGGCACGCCTCGACCGCGCTCATCGACTCGCCTCGACGGCGGTCGGCAGGTTCTCGGCGATCCAGTCGTTCCACTCTCGAACCGTACGCCAGCCTGCCCGCACGCGGTCGACGAATTCTGGGCCGTGCATCCACGGGGCCGGTGCGTGTTGCGCACTGATGGCAAGGTGTTTGAGGCGCAGTAGCTCGATCTTCGGGTGGTCGGTGCTGAAGCCACGCGGTGCCGTCGCGAGGGCGTTGTCGGTCATGATCGTGAATCCGCTCTCGCCCACCTCGTCGAGCGTTGCCTCGAGGTCGCCGACGAGGCGGTTGTCGTCGACGATCTCGCGAAAGCGCGCAAGCTGTTCGCGCGCCGGCTGATACAGCCCGCCCGCGAGCATGAGTCCGTGCTGCGACACCTGCAGGTAGTAGCTCGCAGCCGAATCGTCGGCTGTCACAAGGCCAAGGTGATCCTTGTAGGGCCGCTTGTCGGCGCTGAACCGCACGTCTTTATAGGGGCGAAAGATCTTGAGCGGCCCGAACTCGCCCCCCAGCTCGTCCACGAGCCGCTCGATCGGCGCCTTCACCCGCAACTCGTAACGCTGCTTATTGGCGAGCCACCACTCTTTGTTCTGGTTCTGCTCGAGCTCGGCGTAGAACGCGAAGGCATCGGAGTCAATGCCGCTGAATGCATCGGTCACGGATGCTCACTCTCTGTTCGTGCGGCGCTCAGGGCGCCCAGCGCCAGGTCGAGGCGCTCGGCCAGGTACTCGTCGAGGGGGCGCAGCGCCGAGTCGGGAGCCGTGGGCATCCAGCGCACGAGCACGCCGTCGTCGCTCAGCACGAGTGGTCCCCGCTCGACGCTCATCGCGGCCACATCGTCGAGCGGCAAGGGTCGGGAGTCGATCACCACGGTGCTGCCCTCGGGCAGGCGCGCGTCGAGCAACCGCTGGCGTAGCTCACGCCGCGCCCGCGCGCTCTCCGACTGGTGACCCGGCAGAACCTGCCGACTCGCACGGGCGATGCGCCCTGGTGCGGCGGCGTCTCCGCGTGCGGTGACGAGCAGCGCGCCGATGACGAATCCTTCGCCGGTGCGCCGAAAGCTCTCACGGCGCGGAATCACGCCGAGCACGCGGTGCGCCGGCACGGTGACGACGAGCTGCTCGGGCGTGGCGCCCGCGAGGGCGAGCCGCTCGGCGGCCGCGGCGAGCGCGGCTCGGGCGTTGGCGAGCGCGCGGTCGGCATCCACAGCCCTATCGTGCCCCACGCGGCTGGGTAACGCGGCGTTGTTGTTGCGCATTGTCCACCGGGCCAACAAGCGGCTAGCGTGCAGGAGGAGGCCCTCGCCATGGACAGACTTGCCGATCGTTCGCTCGGTGCCCACCTGTTTGCCCCGGAGGCGGTGGCGGGAGCACTGCCGAGTCGGGCCGGCACGGTGATCGTGGGTGGCGGCATCATCGGCTCGAGCATCGCTCTGCACCTTGCCGAGGCGGGCGAGACCGACGTGCTGCTGCTCGAGCGTTCGGTGCTCACGAGCGGCACCACCTGGCATGCGGCTGGGCTCGTCGCGGGCGCGCGCGGATCGACCGCGATGACGCACCTGTCGTCGTATGGCCTGGCGTTCTATGCCGAGCTCGAACAGCGCTCGGAGCTCGACGTGTCGCTTGAGCGCTGCGGTTCGCTCAGCCTCGCGCGCACGCCGGGACGCGTGGACGAGTTGCTCTACGCGCGCGACGTCGCGGTGCAGAACGGCATCGACGCGCGGTCGGTTGATGCCGCCGCCGTCGCCGAGCTGTGGCCGATCGCATCCACCGAGGGCGTGTTGGCCGGCTTGCACTTTGCCAACGACGGGTACGTCAACCCCGGCTACGCCGCGGCCGCCATCGCGAAGCTCGCGCACGAGGCGGGCGTGGACATCCGCGAGGGCGTCACGGTCACGGCGATTCTGCACGAGCACGGGCGCGCCACCGGCGTAGAGACCAGCCAGGGCACCGTGCGCGCCGATCGTGTCGTGATCGCCGGCGGGCTGTGGAGTCGCGACCTCGCCGCGACCGCGGGCGTGCACCTGCCGCTGTATGCGGCCGAGCACGTGCACGTGCGCTCGAACCCCCTCGAGGGGGCGACGCCCCGCCTGCCGGTGTTGCGTGATGTCGACAACAGCTACTACATCCGACACGAGGCGGGGCGGCTGCTCGTGGGCGCGTTCGAGCCCAATGGCGTCCCTCGCGCGGTCAGCGAGATCTCCACCGAGGGGTTCGCGACGTTTGCCAACGACGACGATCACTTCGCCCCCGTTCGCACGGCCGCCGAGCGCACGGTGCCCGCGCTCGGGCCCGCTGGGTACGACCGCTTCATCACCGCACCCGAGAGCTTCACGCCCGACACCTCCTTCTTGCTCGGCGAAACGGCCGAGGTCGAGCAGTTGTTCATCGCGGCGGGGCTCAACTCGCAAGGCATCATCTACGCACCCGGCATTGGCCGCGAACTCGCGCGCTGGATCGTTGCGGGCACCCCCCAATTCGACTCCGCCTCGGTCGACGTGCAGCGTTTCTCGCGCCACCAGAGCAACCAGCGGTACCTGCACGCGCGCACCGTCGAGAGCCTCGGGCGGCTCTATGCGATGCACTGGCCGCACCTGCAGTCAGAGACCGCGCGCAACGTTCGCCGCACTCCCCTGCACGCGCGGCTTGCTGAGCTGGGCGCTCGCTTCGGCGAGCTCAACGGCGGCGAGCGCGCCAACTGGTACGGCGGGCCGACCGCAGCCGAGGGCTACAGCTACGGCAAGCCCGGCTGGTTCGATCAGGTCGCCGCCGAGCATCGGGCCGCTCGCGAGGGCGTTGCTCTCTTCGATCTCAGTTGGTTCGCAAAATTCGAGATCGTGGGGGCGGATGCTCTCGCCGTTGTTCAACACGCCGCCACGAACGACGTTGACGTGGCGGTGGGGCAGGCCGTCTACACCCTGTTTCTCAACCGCAACGGCGGCATCGAGCTCGACGGAACCGTCACGCGCCTCGCCCCCGAGCGCTTTCTCGTCGTCACGCCCTCGACGAGCCACCAGAAGTCGCTCGGGTTGCTGCGTCGGGCCGCGCGCGGTCACTCGGCGTCCGTCGTCGACGTGACGGCGGGGCTCGCGACAATCGGCGTGATGGGCCCGCTCAGCCGCGAGCTGCTTGCGCGCGTGTCACCGGCCGACTGGTCGGATGCCGCGCAGCCCTACACGACGGGCCGCGAGATCGAGGTGGCCGACGGCTTCGCCTACTGCTTGCGCATCAGCTTCGTTGGCGAGCTGGGTTTCGAGCTATACCCCACGGCTGATCTCGCGCTCGACGTCTTCGACGCGCTGTGGGAGGCCGGGCAGAATCTCGGCGTGCACATGGCGGGCTATCACGCGCTCGACACGTTGCGTAGCGAAAAGGGTTACCGGCACCTCGGCCACGACATCGGTGCGAGCGACGACCCCTACGCGGCCGGCCTCGGATTCACGGTCGCCCTCGACAAGCCCGGCGGCTTCATGGGCCGCGATGCCGTGGCCGCGCTCGACCCGGCAGCGCCGAAACACCGCACGGTGTACGTCACGCTCGACGACCCCGAGCCCGTGTTTGTGCACGACGAAACCGTCTTCGCCGACGGCGTCGCGGTGGGGCGGATGACGAGCGGAGCCTATGGCCACACCCTCGGCCGTGCCGTGGGCATCGCTGCGATCTCGCTTGAGGTTTCGCTCGACGCGAGCTTCACGGTCGAGTGCAAAGGAGTGCGCGTGCCCGCGACGGTCTCGCGGCGCCCGTTCTACGACCCACGCGGCGAGCGACTGCGCGGCTAACCCGTTCGCGTGCGCTCAGTCGATTCCGGCAATCCGTTCGAGAGCGCCCTGCAGAATCACGTGCGCGGGGTGGGCCAGCACGTGGTGGTTGAGGTAGACGCCTTCGAGCCACGAGGTGACCTCTGAGGCGGGCATCCCCACCGCCGTCCAGTCGATGCCCGGCTCGGCTGCGGCGCGAGGTGCCTGCGTGCGCGCATCGAGCCATGCACGCGCAATGCGGATGCTCGGCTCAGCGCCCAGCGGATCCCACAGCAACTCGATCGGGTGGTGGTCCCCGTCGATGTGCTCGTGTTCCACGCTGCCACTGCCGAGCCACGGCAGCAGCATGAGCTCGCCCTCGAGTTCGACCTCGATGATCTCGAGCGGCACGGGGCCGGTCTCGCGCGCGAACACTCGGAGCCCGGCCGCATGCCACTCGGCCGCCTCTTCGGCATCGGCGAGAAGGTCGGGAACGACCGGCAGGGCTCGAGCCGCAAACTGCCGCGCCCAGGCGAGCAGGGCCTCGGTCGGCTCGCGCTTCCACGGGCTGCCATTGACGTCACGGCCGTCGGCGGCGTGGAAGTGATGCTCGAAGCCCTCATCGCTCACGTCGATGTGCAACTGGCCCGTCGGAAAGTGCACGAACAGACTGACCGTGCCGCTCTCTTCGTCGAACTCGGCGTCGAGCTCGGGTCGCCCGAGACCGCGGGGAAGCGGCGGCACCGAACCGATGCCGTCACCGAGATCGAGAACAGCCCGAAACGTCTGAGTGGGCAGGCGGAGCGTGGGGTCGGTCACCGCATCACCCTAAACGCTGGGCGCTGGGCCCGCAGCCGCGTGGGTTTAGCCGATGAGCCCGACGACGAGGCCCGCCAAGGTGAGACCCACGATGTCGCCGCCGACCTCGATCGCCCAGACCTTGAACCCGTCGCCGCCAAAGAGGCGGTGCGACAGCGAGCTCGCGGCGGCGAACCCCACGCCGACGAGCAATCCGGCGAGCGCGCCGCCGAGCGGCCCGACCGGGCCCTGAACCTCGGCCACGAACCACAGCACACTCGCGAGCGCGATGACTTGCACGAGGGCGCCGAGAGCGGTCATCCCGAACACGACAGCGGGGCCATGGCCACCCTGCGGTTCGGCGGGGTCGAGGCCCTTGGCGCGCATCCACGCGGGGTAGAAGGTCTTGGGGCCAAACCAGAGTGCGCCCGAGATGAAGTAGACGACAAAGCCGGCGAGCACACCGAGCCAGTTCAGTTCGAGAAGAAACATGGCGGCGACGCTACTCCCGACCTGGCTGTCTTCGCGACCCCCTGCTCGGCTAGGCTCTCGCCCAGTATTTGATTGCCCCACCCCGAACCGAGAGGCCACTCCCATGGCAGAACGCAAGACCACGAAGAAGGTCGTCCGAGTCGAGGTCGACGAGACAGCGGCCGAGCGCGCCGAGTCGACCGATGCGGGCGCGTCGACCGACTGGAAGCCGACGGCTGAGGCGAAGAGCCAGGCCACCGGTTTGCGGTGGGGCGCGTGGGGCTTCTGGGCGGGTGCGCTCATCGGTGAGGCCCTCGCGATCTACTGGCTGCTGTGGCTCGAGCCCTTCAAGCCCGCCGTGTCGGCTCCGTGGTTCGTCAACTCTGAGACCGCGCTGTGGCTGTTGCTCGGCATGCTGCTCGGCATCGGCTTGCTCGCCGTCGCCGGTTCGCAGTTGTGGAAGAAGGCGAACCGCCTCGACCCGGCCAAGAAGTCGGAGCCGTTCCGCTTCTTCGTGCAGAACCAACTCGGCGCCATCATCACGATGATCGCGTTCTTGCCGCTCATCATTCTGATCTTCCTCAACAAAGACATGGACGGAAAGCAGAAGGGCATCGCGGGTGCCGTGGGCATCGTCGTGCTCATCGTCGCTACCCTGCTCGGTGCCTCGTTCAACCCGCCGTCGGTCGAGCAGTACGCCAACGAAGGCCAGATTCCCGAGTACACGGCGATCGTCGAAGAGCTCACGGGTCAGGACTACGTCACGTGGACCCAGAGCGGCAGCGTCTACCACCTCTGCCTCGACGCTTCGGCTGTCAACCGCGTCTCGGCTGACGGTGCCATTTACGAGGGCACCGTGGATGCTGCGCACGCCGATGGCAAAGAGGGCCTGACCCTGCAGGTCGAGCAAGAGCTCGGCGAGTGCGGTCTGCCCGAGCCCGAGAACCTCGACGAGCTCGAGGCCGAGATTCGTGAGCTGCGCGAGACCGTCGACGTCGACAACGCGCCCGCCGACGCTCCGGCCGAAGAGCCCGCGGGCTAGTCGCGGCGCTGAGTCGTCACGCTAAGCAACGGAGCTTTCGGTCATGTTTGTTCGACGACTCATCGCGCGCATTTTTTGGGCTTTCAGTTCGTGGCGAATGGTGTCTGAGCCGGCGCCCGATCGACCAACGGTGTTGATCGGGGCGCCGCACACCTCGAACTGGGACTTCGTCTTCATGCTCGCGATCGCCTGGCGCCTCGACATGCACTTTCGCTGGTTGGGCAAGAAGAGCCTGTTTAAGGGATGGCGCGGGCCGATCATGCGCGGCCTCGGCGGCATCGCCGTTGATCGGGATGCGCCCAGCGCCGTGGTCGGCGAAGTGCTTGCGCGCATCGAGTCGGGCGACGTGTTCGGCCTCGTCGTCACCCCCGACGGCACCCGCAAGGGCCACACCCACTGGAAGTCGGGCTTCTACCGCATCGCGCGCGAGGCGGGATTGCCCGTAACCCTCGGCTACGTCGACCGCACGACGAAGACCACCGGGCTCGGTCCCACGATCGACCTCACGGGCGACGTCTCGGCCGACATGGACGTCATCCGCGCCTTCTACGCCGACAAGTCGGGCGTGAAGCCCGAGCACCGCGTCGAGCCGCGCCTGCGCGAAGAGCTCGCGGGCTAAGCCACCGCGGCGCGTGAGCTTCGTGTTCGACCTCCTCGGGCAACTACTCTTCGGGTTGTTCTGGTGGCTGATCCCCGACGAGGTCGACAAGCGCCGTGACCTCAAGCGATTCGCTGAAGGCGAGGTGCGCTGCTCGATCCGCGCGATCGACCGGCGGGTGCTCAACATCGGCACCGAGTGGAGCGGAGGCGTGGCAGAGTTCGAACCTGGCTTGCTGCGCTTCAGCCCCTCGGTCGGCGTCGTCGGCGATCGAATGGTTCCGGTGCAGAGCATCCGCCCAGGGCCGACGCCCAATGCCCTTGCATATGACGTCCGCGGCATGAACTTCACCATCTCGACAACGCACGGCGAACTCTTGGTGCGCTTTCCGACGGTGGTCGCCGAGAAGGTTGCGGCGGTGCTCGCCGGCACAACACCTGAGCCGGACGAGCCCCACGCGTTAGCTTTGGCACCGTGACTGATGCCCACACCCCGTCGTCGGCGACGGATGCTCCCCCGCGCCTCTTCGTCTACGGCACCCTCGCGCCGGGGCGCCCGAACGAGCACGTGCTCGCCGACCTCGAGGCCACGTGGACTCCGGCGCAGGTGCGCGGGCACCTCGTCGCGCAAGGGTGGGGAGCCGCGCTCGGCCACCCCGGCCTCACGCCCGACGACTCCGCTCCCTGGGTCGACGGGCTGCTCTTCGAGAGCGCCGACCTGCCCGACCACTGGAGCCGCCTCGACGACTTCGAAGGCCCGGGCTACGAGCGCGTACTCGTGTCAGCGCAGCTCGCCGACGGCAGCACCGTGTCGACCTTCGTCTACGCGATCCGACCCGCGAGCGACTAGCCGCGGCCTCCTCCACAGCGTTGGGCTCGGTCGAACAAGCTGCGCACATTTGTCATACACGTCATACACTGGTGGCAGGGAGGCCAGAATGCTGTCCGTGCGACTGAGTGCAGAACAGGATGCGATGCTCGAGCGTCTCGCGCGCGAGACGGGCCGCAGCAAGAGCTACTACGTCAAGCGAGCCCTCGACGACTTTCTGGCCGACCGAGCTGATCACCTGCTCGCAATCGCGGCTCTCGAACGCGAAGAGCCCCGCTATTCGGCCTCCGAGGTGAGGCGCGAACTCGGCCTATGAGGTCAAGTACACCGCGTACGCGTTCGGTGCGAGAAGAGTTGCACCATCGCGCCATCACATCGACGCGTCGGCCAGCATGCTCATGACGAGCGCGATCATCAACTCTTTCTCCTTGGGGTCGCTCATGGCGACCATCAGGGTGATGGCGGCAAGAGCATTGTTGGAGATAAGGCTTGAGCCACCGGGGCCCGAAAGGGCACTGTTCCGCTGAAGGAAGTGAACGAACAGAGCCGCAGCGCTGCGCTTGTTTCCGTCGGTGAGCGGGTGGTCCTTGATCACGAGGTACAGCAGGTTCGCTGCTTTGGACTGCACCGTCGGGTAAAGCTCAACGCCTCCGAAGCCCTGGTAAAGGGTGGCGATGACACCGCGCAATGAACCGCCTCGCTCGCCGCCGAACAGGGTGTCTGCCGGAAACTCGGCCGCGACTTGATCGATCACTGATCGGGCTTCTTCGTAGGTCAGCTGCCACGTCGGAGCCGTGCCTGGCGACTCGTCGATCTTCCCGTTGTCGTAGTCGCGGAGTGTGCGGAGGCTCGGCAAGTAGCGGTCGACGACCTCAGCGACGCCGGCGACGAGTTCGTCTGATGAACGGGATAGAACCTGCACGATCGAGCCAAGCTGTTGTAGCCGTAGTTCATTAATGGCGCTGCCCTCGAGCACATAGCGGCGGAGAACACCATTCGCCCACCGGCGAAAGTGCACGCCTTCGGCTGACTTGACTCGATACCCGACCGACAGAACCATGTCGATGTTGTAGTGCTCAACTTGGTACGACTTGCCATCGGCGGCAGTTGTCGCAAATTTTGCGACAACTGGAAGCCCTTCGAGCTCCTCTCGCCGAGCATTGGCGAGGTGCTTTCCTATTGTCTTTATGTCGCGATCGAACAACGTTGCAAGTTGAGCCCGCGATAGCCAGACGGTCTCCCCGTCGGAGAGAACGGCAAGCTCGAAGCCGCCCGAGGCGGATCGATACAACTCGACACCCGGAGTTTCAGACATGGACCACCATCCAGATCAAGAGACCATCCCCGGCAGAAAGGCTGCGCCCTCGCGCGTGGCCCACGTTACCCCGCGCCACCGACATCCGAACTCTCCCGAAAGCACGCGTTCCTCGAAGAAGGACTATTCGCAATCGGTTCACTCTTCGTTTGTCGCGGATGCGCGAGCGCAGTGATGTAGTCGATGTATGGACATCGTCAAGATTGAGAAGAAGCAGACCCTGAGCCGGGAAGAGGCCGCTCACCAGCTGCGCGCGATCGCGGACGAGCTGGCGTCGGGCAACGGCATCCTCATGGAGCGTGACGGCCTGCGGGTCACCGTCAAGCTGCCCGACGAGGTCACCATGGAGGTCGAGGTCGAAATCGAGCACGACGAGCGAGAGTTCGAAATCACGCTCTCCTGGTAGCTGCGCAATACGATCGATCGCAACAACCCCAAGTCACTCCACTGGAACTGCTGCTCGTTGAGTGCAGAAGTTGAACGACTTCTAGACGACCTTCAACTCCTGGCAGCTGCGGTCCAGATCGCTTCGAATACTTCGCGAGTGACCTCCACAGCACTGAACTCAGCAAAGTCGTCGATTTCGCCAATCGATGGCACCGTCGCTGCGCCCAGCACGGTAGAGCCATCTGCTTCGTTCGCGCCAGCGCGGGCCAGTCGTCCATCGTCGAACAGGTCAACCTTGCGCAGCTCCCAGCCAGCCTCGATCTCTGCAAAAAGGAGGACCGGGCTGTCTCCCGCGGCCCCGTGCCAAGTCACCATCTGCCAGTAACGTTCCGACGCCATGTTTTGTCTCCCCAGCCTTAAGCGTCAAAGCGAAAAACGACAACCATACGGCCCGCACCAACGTCAGTCATGAGAGGCATGTTCGGTGATGCGAGCGCGAGCACCATCCACAAGCTCTCGATAGTTCGGCAAGAACGGCTCCGGAAGGGACCGCTCCAAGGAGGCTGACAATTCCGAGAACGCCGTCCACTCAGCCAGATCGAGCGCGGGTCGCGGGGCTCCCGCATCCTCCCAACGGTGCAAGAGTTCGAAGATGATGAGCGCTGCGTCGGCGGATACGTCGACCCTGATCTCGGACATGCGCTGAGAATACTGGCCCCGGCGCATCGGTCGCCCTACACGTTGAAGCGGAACTCGACCACGTCGCCGTCTTGCATGACGTAGTCTTTGCCCTCGATGCGGGCCTTGCCCTTCGCGCGGGCTTCGGCGACCGAGCCGCAGGCGACGAGGTCGTCGAAGCCGATGACCTCGGCCTTGATGAAGCCGCGCTCGAAGTCGGTGTGGATGACGCCCGCGGCCTGCGGGGCCTTCCAGCCCTTGCCGATGGTCCACGCGCGCGACTCTTTTGGTCCCGCGGTGAGGTAGGTCTGCAGGCCGAGGGTGTCGAAGCCGATGCGAGCCAACTGCGCGAGTCCGCTCTCGCTCTGACCGGTCGAGGCGAGGAGCTCGGCGGCGTCGGCGGCATCCATGCCAATCAGTTCGCTCTCAATCTTGGCGTCGAGGAAGACGGCCTTCGCGGGCGCGACGAGCGCGGCCAGCTCGGCCATGCGGGCGCTGTCGCCGAGCACGCCCTCGTCGACGTTGAACACGTAGATGAACGGCTTCGCGCTCAGGAGGCCGAGCTCGCGGATCGGCGAAGCGTCAAACCCGGCCGAGGAAAGGGTGGTGCCGGCGGAGAGCAGCGCCTGAGCATCCAGCGCCGCCTGCAGCACGGAGGGGTCAGCCTTCTTGCCCTTGACCTCTTTTTCGTAGCGCGGAATCGCCTTCTCGAGCGTCTGCAGGTCGGCGAGCATGAGCTCGGTGTTGATGGTCTCCATGTCGCTGGCCGGGTCGACGGCTCCGGCGACGTGCACGACATCGCTGTCGGTGAAGGCGCGCACGACCTGCGCGATCGCGTCCGATTCGCGGATGTTCGCCAAGAACTGATTGCCGAGGCCCTCGCCCTCGCTCGCACCCTTGACGATGCCCGCGATGTCGACGAACGACACGGCGGCGGGGAGGATGCGCTCGCTGCCGAAGATCTCGGCGAGGATCTTCAGGCGCTCGTCGGGCAGCTCGACGACTCCGACGTTGGGCTCGATCGTGGCGAACGGATAGTTCGCCGCGAGCACGTCGTTTTCGGTGAGCGCGTTGAAGAGGGTGGACTTGCCGACGTTGGGCAGGCCGACGATGCCGATAGTGAGAGCCACGAGCATCTAGTCTAGGCGCGCCGCAAAGGTATGATCTAAAGCATGCCCCATGGCTTTGAGCGCATCGTCGCGCACCCCGAGCGTCTTGCCCACACCGCCGAGTTGCCCGGCGACACGATCGTCGCGCGACTGCGGCTCGACGGCTGGCACGACGTGACCGTGCGCGTGCTACACCCCTTCACGTGGGATGCGAAGTTTCGCGGCTTTCGCATCGACGAACTCGCCATTAGCCCCGCCCGGCCGCGCACGCTCGTGAGCGGCGCCTACTCGGTCGCCGACGCGGCGGCGCTCAACCACGACGAGCGCCACAAAGCGCGCACCCCCTTCGACTTTCCCGAGGGCGAGATGCACGACGGCGTGCTCTATCGCACGGTCGGGCACTCCCCCGAGCCCGACGAGCGCTACCACGACGCCGCCGGTTGGTGCACGGTCTCCGGCCTCGACACCGACGGCCGGCCCGTCGCCCTCGCGACGGCGCTCGACCGCAGTGACTGCGTTCTGCTCGACCTGCTCGCCGACGACCACGGACTCACCGTGCAGACCCGCTTGCCGTGGCAGACCTTCCGCCCCGCTGAGCTTCCGGCGACGGATGCCCTGCCAGGCCTGCTCGTGCGCCACGGTCACGGCGACCACGAGACCGCCGAAGCATGGCTGCGCAAGTTGCTCGCGGCGACGGTGCCGAGCCGCGCATCCGTCGCGCCGCCGCCGCTCATCGCCGACACGTGGGGATTCGGCACCGACATCGACGCGGACCGCGTGACGGCGTTCTTCGATGTGGCCGCATCGCTCGGCGTCGAGGTCGTGACGGTCGACAAGGGCTGGGAAGACCACGTGGGCGACTGGTACGCGCAGTCGGGATACACCGGTGGAGTCGCCGGCATCGCCGCCCTCGCGCACGACCGCGGCATGCGCCTGGGGCTGTGGGTGGGCGCGGGCAATGCCTCGCCCGAGTCGGCGGTCGCGACCGCGCACCCCTACTGGCTCGCCACCTGGAACGGCCGGCACCAGATGGTCTCGCACCGCAATCACTCGCTGTGCCTCGGGCACGAGCCCGCGCGCGATCACGTGTTCGCGTGCCTCGACCGGCTCGTGCGCGACGGCGTCGACTGGCTGCTGCACGACTTTGAGACGATCAGCCGCTGCGACGCCGCGCACCACACGCACGACCCCGGCGCGGGCGAAGCAGCGGGAGTCGCGGGCTGGTACTCGGTGCTCGCGGCCCTGCGCGAGGCGCACCCCAACGTGCTCATCGAGAACTGCTGGAACGGCGGCAAGCCCCTCGACCTCCAGATGATCGCGCACCACGACACCACGATCGGCGACGACTGGTGCCGGTCAGAGCAGAACCGCCTCGCCGCGCTCGGCCTCGGCGTCTATCTACCCTCGTCGTGGACGAGCAAGTACATGGGCGACGAACCGCACCTGCCGTTGCGCGCGCAACTCGCACCCTACCTCGTGGGCGGCCCGTGGATTCTCATGGGCGACCTGCCGGGTTGGCCGGCCGAGCAGCTCGCCGAGATGCAACGCGCGATTGCGATCTACCGCGCCTGGCGCACGACGGCGATGGATGCTCGCGCGTTGCCGCCCGTGCTCTCGGGCCCCGGCGGCACGGGTTCGGCGTCGCCCGTCGGCCTCACGTCGGCGGGTGCTGCGGTGCCCGGGGCCGTCGCGGGTGTCATGGGCCTCGCGCTCACGCCCGGGCCGCGCGGCGCGCAGCTCGCCACGTTCGCCGTCTCTGAGGCCGGGGTCGGGCAGCTCGTGCGGTGGCATCCTGTGCTCGACGCGAGCGGCGCGGCCGGGGTCGAGACGTGGATCGTGCGCGACGAGTGGAGCGGCGCCGAGCACGAGGTCGCGCGCGCTGAGCTCGAGGCGGGCATCCCCCTCGACACGACACGCGCCGACGGCCTCGCGCTGAGCGTCCGCCCCGCCTAGACCGAAAAGCCGCCGTCGCTCGTCAGCAGCTGCCCCGAGATCCAACGACCCTCGGGCGACAGGAGAAAGTCGACGAGTCGAGCCGCGTCGTCGGGCGTGCCGAGGCGGCCGGTGGGCTGCATCGCTGTGAGGGGCGCGCGCACCTCGTCGGTCATCCAGCCCGTGTCGACTGGTCCGGGGTTGATGAGGTTGGCGGTCACGCCGAGGTGGCCGAGCTCGCGCGACGCCGCGACGACGATTCGGTCGAGCGCGCCTTTGCTCGCGCCGTAAGGCAGGTTGTCGACGACGTGGTCGCTCGTGAACGCCACGATGCGCCCGTCGCCCTCGGGCGCCTGCCGCGCCACGGCGGCGATGAGTTGCCAGGCCGCACGCACGTTGACGGCAAAGTGCCGGTCGAAGGCCTCGATGGTCGTCGTGAGGATGCTCGAGTCAACACTCTCGGAATGCGCCAGCACGAGCCCGCTCACGGGCCCGAGCTCGGCAGACACGCGCGGCACGATCGCCTCGACCGCCTCGGCATCGGTGAAGTCGACTTCGAGGGGAAGCACACGAACGCCGAACCCTTCGAGCTCGGCTCGGATGGCGTCGACACCGTCGGCTTCCCACGGCAGGCCGACGCGTTGTTCGTAGGCGCCCCAGTGGGTGAACGCGATGTCGCGACCCCGCTCAACCAGCAGTCGCGCGGTCGCGTGCCCGATCGAGCCGCGCCGGCCGACGCCGGTGATGAGCACAGCGCCCGAATTCGTCGTTGAGGGGTCCACGGCGTCAGGCTAGCCCAGTGCTACCGTGACCCATGCGCAATCGTCGATCATTGCTCGCAATCGTGACGGCGGCAACCATGTTCGCGACACTGGCCCTTACCGCCTGCGCGCAAACCCCGGCGCCCGACCTCGATGCCTCCCGACAAGCGGCAAACGACCTTCTCGACGCTGCGGCAGACCAAGAGGGCGTGCTGGCGACGACCTCCGGAGTGATCGAACCAAAAGCGGAATATGCGCCAGACGAGAAGGGGATCACCGTCACCTTCTCTGAGACGGTCAACCTTGACGGTGTCGACGTCGTCTGCTTCGGCGGTGGGGAGGCCGTCGCCACAGTTCAGGTGGTCAGCACATCAGGCGGCAGCTCTATCTCGACGCCCGTTCCGTGCGACGGCGAGACGCGCGACGTTGACCTACCCGACCCCACTCGGGGAGTCACCGAGGTGAGCGTGAACGGCTGGCTCGAACAGGGAGAAGTCAGCATCTTGGCGGCCATCCTCCGTGGATCACCCCAGTAGCGTTGCCTACGCGAGCGAGGGCACGACCTCCGCGTCGACCACGGGCATCACGTGCTTCACGATCGCCTCGAGAATGCGGGCATTGAACTCGACGCCGAGTTGGTTGGGCACCGTGACGAGCAGGGTGTCAGCATCCCGAACCGCCGCGTCGCGGGCGAGCTCGGCGGCGATCACGTCGGGCTCGCCGATGTACGAGCGGCCAAAGCGCGATTGCGAACCATCGAGCATGCCCACTTGGTCGCGCTGCGGGCCCTGCGCTTGCACTCCGAAGTAGTACTGCGTCTCGTCGTCGATGATGGGCAGGATGCTGCGGCTCACCGACACCCGCGGCGTGCGCGTGTGCCCTGAAGCGGCCCACGCCTCGCGGAACATCGCGATCTGTTCGGCCTGCAGTTCATCGAACGGAGCCCCGGTGTCTTCGGTCAGGAGCGTCGAGCTCATGAGGTTCATGCCTTGCTCGGCGGTCCACACTGCCGTTGCACGCGTGCCGGCACCCCACCAGATGCGGTCGGCGAGGCCGGGTGATTGCGGAGTCACAGGCTGGGGCGACGCGGTGCCGATCCCGCGCGGGTTGCCGGGGGCGAAGCCTTCGCCGTCGATCGCGCGGCGGAAGAGCTCGGTGTGCTCACGCGCCATGTCGGCATCACTCTGCCCCTCGGCCGGCGCGTAGCCGAACGAGCGCCAGCCGTCGATGACGTTCTCGGGTGACCCCCGACTGATGCCGAGCTGCAGTCGGCCGCCGCTGATGAGGTCGGTTGCCCCCGCCTGCTCGGCGAGCGCCCACGGGTTTTCGTAGCGCATGTCGATGACGCCCGTGCCGAGCTCGATGCGGCTCGTGCGGGCCGCCGCGGCCGCCATCATGGGGAACGGGTTCGAGTGGTTCTGAGCGAAGTGGTGCACGCGATAGAACGCTCCGTCGACGCCGACCTCTTCGGCGGCGACCGCGAGCTCGACGCCCTGGAGCAGCGCCTCGCCGCCGGTGCGCGTGCGCGAGCCGGTGACGCCCATCCAGTTGCCGAACGACAAGAGCCCGAGTTTGGTCATGCACAGGTCAATGCGCGCGCATGCATCGTTATTCCCGAGCTCTTTTTCCGCGAGCCCTGCTCTCTGGGCTGGTGTTGCTGTCATTGCTATGTGCCTCTCGCGGCACATGCCGCGGCAGGCACACTGCCTAATCGGCATGGCGCACGCCGAGCAATCGGCACAGGCACACTGCGTAATCGGAACAGCGCACGCCGCGTAATCGGCGCGCGCTGCGCGGCTGGCTACTCGGAGCCGGTTAGCCGCTCGCGGTCGGGCGACGAGGCGCGAGCATCCTGAGCCGCCGCTGCAGCAGCCCGCACTTCGTCGGCGGTGATCGTGGCGCCGGGCCGCGTCGTCAGGTACACGCCCGCGAGCACGATGATGCCGCCGATGACCTGCCACACCGTGATCGCGTCACCGAGCGCGACCGCGATGATCGCCGTGAAGACTGGCAGCAGGTTGAGAAACACGCCCGTGCGCGAGGGGCCGAGCTGGGTGACGGCGACGTTCCACAGCAGGTAGGCGAGCGCACTCGGGAAGACGATGATGATCGCCAGCCCCCACCAGCCCTCGGCCGAGGGCTGAGCCTGAATCCCGACGAGAGCCATAACCGGCGCGAGCATGAGGGCGCTCATCCCGACCTGCACGGTCGTCGCCGTAATCGGCGGCGTCTGGATGCGCCGGCTGATGATGACGTAGGCCGTCCACGCGAGAATCGCCCCGAGAATGAGCAAGTCGCCGACCGCGACGCTCACGTCAGAGATGCCGCCCGAGCCGCCGAGCAACACGACGATCACGACGCCGACGAACGAGATGGCGATGCCGAGCACTCCGCCACGACGGATGCGCTCCCCCAGTACCACGACGGCGGCGAGCGCAATGATCGCCGGGTTGATGGCGCTGATCACACTCGCGTTGACCGGCGAGGTGGTGTCGAGCGCTGCGTACAGCAGCAGGGTGTAGCCGACCATGCCCAGCACGGCCTGGACAATATGAATCCACCACTCCCGCGCCGCGAGCTTCCACTTGTCGAGACGGTCGCGCTCGATCCACAGGGTGATGACGAGCAGAATCGGAAAGGCTCCGAGCCACCGGAAGAACGTGAGCTCAAGCGGCGTGAACTCGGCAATGACGCGATCGCCAACGACAAAGTTCATCGCCCAAAAGAGTTGAGCGAGCACGGCGGGCGAATAGCGTCGGAGCAAGTGCACGTCACCAGGCTAGGCCCGCGCGGCGTGCCCGAGGGCCCGCGTCGGCGGCTCATGCGAGCATCATCACGTGCCCCTGAACTTCACCGCCATCGACTTCGAGACCGCCAACAACCACGCGGCCTCAGCGTGCTCGGTGGGGCTCGTGAAGGTGCGCGACGGCAAGGTCGTTGATCGGGCGGGCTGGCTCATTCGTCCGCCGTTCGGGTTCGACGACATGCTCGAGTGGAACACGCGCATCCACGGAATCACCGCTGACGACATCATCGACGCGCCCCTGTGGGCTGATCAGGTGGATGCCCTCATCGCGTTCGTCGACGGCGACACCCTCGCGGCCCACAACGCGGGGTTCGACATGGGCGTGTTGAGCGCGGCGCAGCAGGCAAGCGCGCTCGAAGTGCCGAGCCTCTCGTACGTGTGCAGCTTGCGGATTGCCCGCAAGACCTACCACCTCGACTCCTACCGCCTGCCGGTTGCCGCGATGGCTGCCGGCTTCGAAGACTTCGCGCACCACGATGCCCTCGCCGACGCTGAGGCGTGTGCGGCGATCATCGTGCACGCGGCGAAGCGGCACGACGTCACCGAGCTGGCCGAGCTCGCGCGCGCGTGCGGCACGAGCCTCGGCCGCACGGGCGCGTCAGCCACAGCCGACGCGCCGGCCTAGCGCGGCCTAGCCCGACTTAGCCGCCGAACGCCGCCTCGTACGTGTCGACGAGCTGGTCGCGGTACTGCGCGGGGGTGATTCCGTTGGTGATGTCGGTGACGGTGATCTCGACCAGCAGGGCGCCCGAGCGCACCATGAGAGTCTCGTTGTAGAACACAGGAGTGTCGACCTGGTTAAGGTTGGCGAGCACCGCGGCCTCCTCGCCGACGCCAGCGAGCGGCTGGAAATCGATGCCGCCCTCACCATCGAACTCTGCGCCGCTCAGGGCGTCGGCGAAAGCTTGCACGGGGCCATCGGCAGACACGTATTCAGTCACCTCAACACCGATGGTGAGCCCTGTTCCGTCGTCGCTCTGGTTCCAGTCGCAGCCGTAGAGGATGCCGCCGACGCCGCCGGCCTCGATGACCATGGAGATGTCGAGGTCAACCACGTCGAACCCCCAGATGGCCGCAACCTGGTCGTCGGCGAGG
>CALRWH020000030.1:0-20317 GCA_943371805.1 Pseudomonas synxantha
CGGCGCGGCGAAGACCGCGCCGTCGCCGCCGAGCGTGATGATGACGCTGCGGCAGCGGTCGAGCAACGTCGCGGCGGCGGCCGCGGCCTCGTCGGGCGTGCTGATCGTGAGGCCGGTGAGGTCGTGCGCCTCGGCCTCGTTGACGATGAGGGGGTCGCAGACGGCGAGGAGAGCATCCGGTACCTCGCGACTGGGCGAGAGATTGAGCACCGTGCGCCCACCGAGCTCATCGATGGTTTCGGCGGCCGTGCGAACGGCCGGCAGCGGAATCTCGAGCTGAGCGAGCAACACGGTTCCGGCCCCGGCGACGGCACGGATGCCTGCCTCAACCTCGTGCGCGTTGACGCGAGCGTTCGCTCCCGCGGCGACGACGATCGTGTTCTCGCCGTCGCGTGACACCGTGATGAGCGCGATGCCCGTGGGGGCGTCGTCGACGACCGAGACGCTCGACACGTCAACGCCGCCTGACCCGAGAGCGTCGAGCATGGCCCGCCCATTGCCGTCATCGCCGACCGAGCCGAGAAACACGGGCATGGCTCCCGCGCGCGCCGCGGCGAGAGCCTGGTTGGCGCCCTTGCCGCCCGTGGCGATCACGAGCTCGCCGCCCATGAGCGTTTCGCCTGGCAGCGGATGGCGGTCGACGAGCACCGTGTAGTCGGTGTTGGCCGAACCGAGAACGATGAGAGCGGCGGTCATGCCTCCATCGTGGCAGAGCGTGCCGCGCGCCACTCGCGCCAGGCGCGCCACGCCCCCGTTGACCACAGCGCCCACGCCACGAGCACGGGCTGGAACAGCAGACGGATGCCCCGCGCGAGGTCAGTGTCGAGCCCGAAGCCGTCGCGCCCCTCGGTGAACTGCGCGATGTTGCCCGGAAAGATCGCCAAGAAGAACAGCGCGGCCGCCCAGCCGACCCACACCCGCCAGCGGCCCCACGCGATGATCAGCGCGAGCCCGAGCGCAATCTCGACCACGCCCGACGCAACGATGACGAAGTCGGGATCGAGCGGCAGCCACGGCGGCACTTGGGCGAGAAACTCCTCGCGGCCCACGGTGAGGTGGCCTGTGCCGGCAAAGATCAGCGCACCGCCGAGCAACCAGCGGGCGATGTGCTGCGGCCAGGTCGAGCCGGGGGAGTGCGCGGTTTCGGTCATCTCTCGAGTGTGGCGGGTGCGGCTCGCCCGTAGGCTGAGAATCGTGAGCACCGCATCCGTCGCCGCCGCTGTTGCCGTCGCGCAGCTTGGCCCCGTTGCCGACCGCGACGCCAACCTCGCCGCCATGCGCGGCCTCGCGCTGCACGCGGTGGATCAAGGTGCGGGGCTCGTGGTCTTTCCCGAATACTCGTCGTACTTCTCGCCGACCATGGGCCCCGACTGGCTCGCGGCGGCCGAGCCACTCGACGGCCCGTTCGTCGCCGGTCTCGCCGACCTCGCGGCCGAGTCGGGCGCCATCATCGTCGCTGGGCTCATCGAGCTCGGCACGGTCTCCGGCAAGTTTCGCAACACCATCGTTGCCGTTGGCACCGACGGCACCCTGCTGAGCGTCTCGCGCAAACTGCACCTTTACGACGCGTTCGGCGCGACCGAGTCGACCTGGGCCGAGGTCGGCGAGATTGAGCCGCCGCAGTTGTTTGACGCGGTGGGGCTGCGTGTGGGCATCCAGACCTGTTACGACCTGCGCTTTCCGGAGGTGACGCGCCGCCTCGTCGACGCGGGAGCCGAGCTCGTGCTAGTGCCGAGCGAATGGGTCGCGGGCCCCGGCAAGGTGCACGCGTGGCAAACCCTCGTGACGGCCCGCGCGATCGAGAACACCGTGTACGTCGCCGCCGCCGACCACATTCCGCCCATCGGCGTTGGGCACAGCATGATCGTCGACGCGCGCGGCGAGCTGCTCGCCTCGATCGAATCGGCGACGGATGCCGTGGTCGCCCCCGTCACGCGCGCTCACCTCGACGAGGTGCGCCGCATCAATCCCGCCCTGCAGTTGCGCCGGTTCGGGGTCGTGCCGCTCTAGGCGCGCAGGCTCTGCAGCCTTCGCACCGCCTCGACGATCGAGTAGTCGGGCTTGCAGAACGCAAAGCGCAGGGCCGTCTCGCTGACCGGGCCGCCCGCGCGGCCGAACGCGCTGAGCGGAATCGAGACAACGCGCGGGTCAGCCGCGAGGGCGCGAGCGCTCGTCGCGGCGTCGCCCAGGCCGGCGTGCTCGGCGACGATGAAGTAGGAGCCCGCCGTGGGCGCGATCGTGAACCCGGCGTTGAGCAGCCCGGTCGCGAGCAGATCGCGGCGGCGCTGCATGGTCGCCCGCAGCGTCTCGAAGTAGTCGTCGCCGAGGCGTAGCCCGCGGGCGACTGCCCCCTGAAACGGTGCACCGTTGACATAAGTGAGCCACTGTTTGACGCCGACTACCGCATCGATGAGCGCGGCGGGCCCGGTGACCCAGCCGATCTTCCAGCCCGTGACCGAGAACGTCTTCGCGGCGCTCGACACCGTGAGCGTGCGCTCGCGCGCACCGGGCAGCGTCGCGACGGGCACGTGCTGCCGACCGTCGTAGACGAGATGCTCATAGACCTCGTCGCTCACGATGATGGCGTTGTGCTTCGCGGCGAGGGCCACGATGTGCTCGACATGCTGGGGTTCGAGCATCGAGCCCGTGGGGTTGTGGGGTGAGTTGAGCACGATCACGCGCGTGCGGTCGCTGAAGGCCGCGTCGATCTCAGCGGGATCGGGCTGAAATTCGGGGCCATGCAACGCGACCGTCACGTGCCGCGCGCCGCTGAGCCCAATGATCGCTGCGTACGAGTCGTAGAACGGCTCGAAGGTGATGACCTCGTCGCCCGCTCCCGCGAGAGCAAGCAAGCTTGCCGCGATCGCCTCGGTCGCGCCGGCCGTGACGAGCACCTCGGTGGCCGGGTCGAGCGTGAGCTCGTAGAACCGCTCTTGGTGCTCGGCGATCGCCTCGCGCAACTCGGCGAAGCCGCGACCTGGCGGGTACTGGTTGACGCCCGTGCGAATGGCCTCGGTGGCGGCGTCGAGCAGAGCGGCATGAGCCGCGTCGTCGGGGAATCCCTGGCCCAGGTTCACCGCGTCGTGCTCGAGGGCGAGAGCAGACATCTCGGCGAAGATCGTGGGGCGCACCGTGCCGTCAGCACCCACGAGGCCCGCGGAGCGCACGGCACGCATCCACGGAGCATCGCGATCGTCGTCGGGCTGACTCATGTCGACAGCGTAGTGGGGCTTGCCCCTCCCCATTCGGGGGCCACCGTTGAGCCCTTAAGGGTGGTCAAAGGTGAATCTATGTGAGCCCCGTTCGTAATGCGCACACAGCTACCTACCAGCGTTTGGGGCTCCGTTGGCGCATTACGCAGACTGGCCTTGGGGCGTGGTGTCTCGATGGTGTCGATGCGAGAAGGGCCGATGTGATCAGCTTCACCCATTGTCGGCCCGAGGCGTGCGCATGACCCAACTCGCGTATGAGAAGTGGTTCGGTGTGTCGAGCGACGCATCGCCACACCCCGCCTTTCGAGCGCTCCACGACGCGCGCCTCGACAGCTTTCTGGCTGACACTCAAGACGACGGCGTCATGATTATCGACTCTGACGGTCGCATCATCGACTGCAACCACGCTCTCGTGAACCGCACCGGCTTTGGTCGTTCTGATGTGCTCGGGCGCAACTTGCTCGATATGGCTGCGCCAACGTCTCGACACCGAGTCGATGTCGCCATGACCGACGCCCTCGGGGGCGGCGGCGTGCGGGTGCGCGCTTTGGGCGTCAAGAGGTCAGGCGGCACGTGTGATCTCGCGATCACCTTCGTGCCGCTCTTCGATGACCATCGGGTCGTTGTGGGCTCACTCGTCATCGCACAGAACTTGTCAGAAGCCGCGGATGCTGCCCGCGATCGTGAGCGCCGTGACGCCCTGCTCGAACTCGCCAGCCGTGTCGCTGGTTTCGTTGGGTGGAGTCTGCAGCTCGACTCGGGTGAGATTGGGTGGTCGGGAGAGCTCTCGGGGATCAATACGCCACTTCCAACGACGATCGCCGAGCTCACCGAGGCGCTCTCGACGACCGACGCGGCACGTCTCGCTCGGGCACTTGACCGTTGCGAACGCGAACACCGCATGATCGATCTCACGGTGTGTCTGACCACCCCCGCGGGTCAGCGCCACGTGCGACTCGTCGGAGAGTCAGCCACGGCTCCCGGAACTCGTCGCGGCGTCGTCAGCGGGGCCGCTCACGATGTGACGGCAGCGGTGCAAGAGCAGCGCCAGCGCCACGACGTCGAGCGATTGCTGTCGACGACGGCGAACGCGATGACGGACGGACTCGGTGTACTCGACGCCGAATGGCGCTTTACGTTCGTGAATGACCGCATGGTCGAGATGATCGAGATCGATCGAGCCGAGCTCATCGGTCAGACCGTATGGAACTGCCTGCCCGAGCTGGTGGGCACGGAGCTCGAGATTGCGTTACGTTCTGCCCTCGAGAACGGCACGCCAGTGGTAGTTCGAGATCGCATCGAGAGCCGTGACGAGTGGCTCGAAGCCAACGCATACCCGAGCGGGGGCGGACTCGTCGTGCATGTTCGCGACATCACCGAGCGCGAGCTTGCCGAGTTGCGCTATCAGCGTGCTCAAGAAGAACTTGCGACGTTGGGAGGGTTGCTGGATATCTCCCGTGACGCCATCGTCGTGCGTGATGCGCAGCACACGATTAGCTATGCCAACGCCGGGGCACGGGAGCTGTATGGCTGGGGTTCTCTTGACCCTGTCGGTTCTGATGCGCGAGAGCTGGTTGGCCTGGAGTCAGAGCAGATGGCAACCGCCATGCGCACGGTTCTCGAGCAGGGGTATTGGGCGGGGGTTGTTCCCGTGCGAACTCACGACGGGCGACACATCGTGGTCGCAAGCCGCTGGCACCTCGTTCGCGGCGACGGCGACGCCAGCGAAACGATCCTGTCGGTATCTGTTGACGTGACCGAAGAGGTTGCTCGCAACGAGGCACTGCGTCGAGCAGAGCGACTCGAATCACTCGGCACCTTTGCGGGCGGAATGGCGCACGACTTGAACAACGTGCTGACGCCGATTCTCATGGCATCACAACTATTGGGGAGTGCCCTACGGGACACTCCAGAACACGACACCGTCACGATGATTGAGCAGGCGGCGCGGCGCGGCGCGGACATGGTGCGCCAGGTTCTGGCCTTCACGCGCGGTGTCGACAGTCGACGCGAGCCCATCGTCATGACGGAACTGCTCGACGAGCTTGCCCAGCTCACGCGCCCGAGCCTGCAGCCGCGTGTTGAGCTCATTGTTGAGCCGCTCACCCACCCTGTCACGGTGGTTGGCGATGCGACGCAATTGCTGCAGGTGCTCGCGAATCTTGTCTCGAATGCCAACGACGCGATGGACGGCGAGGGAACCATCACCGTGGCGGTGGGTGTTGAGGTGGATCACGATGCGACCGAGCATGTGGTCATGACCGTCACTGATACCGGGCACGGAATGACGGAGGAGGTGACTGCGCGGCTCTGGGAGCCGTTCTTCACGACCAAAGCGGTTGGTAAGGGAACAGGTCTAGGGCTGCCGATGGCGGCGGCGATCGTTCGTAGTCACGGCGGCACACTTGATGCCTATAGCGATGGCATTCATGGCTCGCGCTTTACCGTGAGAATTCCGGCCGGTAGGCAGGCTGAACTCCCTCACGGTGATGGAGCCCTTCCGCCCGAGTCAACCCCACGCGGCAATGGCGAACTCGTGCTCATCGTCGACGATGAGCAACCAGTTCGAGCCGTCATGCGCGCTGCGCTCGTGGCGCACGGCTACGACGTTCTCGTTGCTCCGAGCGGCGATGAGGCATGGCGTCTGATCGAGTCGGGCCTCGCGGTCCCTGACGTCATCATCAGTGACGTCATGATGCCGAACGGCTCTGGCAGTGAGCTCGTCGAACGCCTCATCGAGCACGGCGTGACCGTTCCCGTCGTGCTCATGAGTGGTCTCGAGGCTCGGGCGACGGTTGAGCTTGACTCGCTGCATCGTACGCACGCGTTCCTCGAAAAGCCTGTTTCGACCCTTTCCTTAGTCCACGCCGTACACGACGCTCTCGTGGGTCGCTCGGCACCGAAAGGCGCATCGTGACGCCCCCCGTCGACGGCCCATGGCGCATCCTCGCCGTGGATGATGACCCACTCATCGTGACTCTCGTCGCTGACGCGCTGCGCATGCACGGGCATGACGTCGTTGTCGCCCAGTCACCAAGCGATGCTCGATTAGCTCTGAGTGACCTCGACCCACACGTACTCGTGTGTGACCTGAATTTTGTCAACGGCCAGTCTGGCGCGGAGTTCGTCGCCGCCGTTCGTCGAGAGCGCCCGTGGGTCGCCTGTGTCGTTCTCTCGAATCATCGATCACCAGAGTTGGCGGTCGGCGATTCCCACCTTCTGCCCGACGACGTCGTCTACCTCGTGAAGTCAACTGTGAAGTCTGTGGCCGACATTCTCGGCGCGGTGCACGCCGCAATGACAGGTCGCCTCATCGCTGCCGACGACGAGACGGCAACACCCGAGGTCATGATCGTGAACGCGGGTCAAGCCCATGCCCTCCGTTTGCTCGCGAGCGGAGCATCAACGCGGGCTATCGCCGAAGCGCGCGGAACCTCCATTCGTGCTGTCGAGAGTTTGCTCGTGCGCCTTTACGCGACGCTTCAGCTCGATACGTCTCCCGAATCGAACCCTCGAGTCGAGGCCGTTCGCCTGTGGCAGTCGGGCCAGGTTCGCGTTCGTCGCAGCCCAGCGAAGGAGAACGCCAATGTATCGTGAGCTTCTTCGTCAAAACCGCTCACGCGAGCTGGTCAACGATTTTCTCGACCAGTTCATCGAGAGGCATGGCTGGTGGGCGGCCCGGGCCGCATGGGTCAGCGAGGCCGGCATGATTGTCGACCCGTGGCGCGTGAGTTCTCACGCCCCTGACGGGCTGATCGCTTTGCGCAATGACGCACTCCCGACGACGCCCATCGACCCTGGCGAGGCTCGTTTTCCTGAACCGGTTCACTTGCCGGTGTCTGAAGTACGGTGCACGCTCGGCGTTATCGACACACTCAACGGCGAGGGAGTCAGTCTGCTGACCGTCGTCGATGTCGCCGGCTTGCTCGATTTCGACGTGCGCTTGGTCTTTGCGCTACCGCCACCGCTTGACGAACATCATGGCGCCATCGAGGCCCTGCGCACAGGTGCTGCTCTGTTGCCGACGGTGTTGAGGCAAGAGATCGAGCGCGACGAACTTCGATTCGGTACCATGCATGACCCGATGACGGGCCTTCTCAATCGAACGGGGCTCAACGAGCTGTCGGCTCGACTGACGACCGATCGTGACAGTCGTGCCGTGATCTTCATCGACCTTGATGGTTTCAAGGGTGTCAATGATTCACATGGCCACGCTGCAGGCGACGTCGTATTGGTGGATGCCGCTGCACGTCTTGCAAGCGCCGTGCGCCCGTCAGACCTCGTTGCCCGCGTTGGTGGCGACGAGTTCATCGTCGTCGCCGCGTCGCTGCTTGACGAGCCGGCCGCCGTTTCCTTAGCGCAACGGTTGTCTGCGTCTCTCGCACGCGACATCATTCTTGACACGGGAGCCGTGGTCTCGGTCGCGGCCAGTGCCGGTGTCACGATGTGGGGCGAGAGCGTCACGTTCGACGAGGCGGTTGAGGCAGCCGATGCGCTCATGTTCGAAGCGAAGCGCATCGGTGGTGGTATCGCTACACAAGACGCAACCGGTCGCGTGCTGGTGCGTGATCCGTACAGCGGAGATGCGCCTCCCGAAGAAGTCGAGCGCGGGCGCGTGCCCGTGCGTGTCGCGCTGGTGCAGAACGCGAGCGACAGCAGCCCGTGGGGCGTTCACGTCATGCTGCGCGGAGAGTTGTGCTCCCGTCCGTTCTACGAGGTTGTCGACATCGTGAACGAAGCGTTGCGGTATCCCGAAGCCCGGGGTGAGATGCCCCGCATGATCGTCGAGCCTCGCGGGCGAGGGTGGGTACGCGAGAACGTGCTTCTCGAGGTTGTCGCTGGACTGTTGGCGGCCCATCCAACCGTCGAATTGACAGTTATGGTCGACAGTTCGCCGTCGTCGGCAGACCTTCGCTTGGTGGTTGATGAGCTCCGCGCCCGCCTTGGCGTGAGCGTTGCGTTGGGCGGAGTCGGAGCTGCTACGGGGGGCGACTTGCGCGCGCTCGTGCACGTGGCACCGTCGCTGCTCGTTCTTGATCGTGAAGCGACGATGAATCTCGACCGCACTCGACCCGCGGGTGTCGCCGCCGCCCTGGCCTCTGCCATGGCCACGACCGTTGGCGCGTCGCTCATGCTCATTGACCCACCCGTCGACCCCGATGCGGCGACTCGTGAGGCATGGGGCGCATCACTCGTGGCCACCACGCTCGACCTAACCCAGTGGTCGTCACCGACGGCCGATGAAAGGACACCATGAAGACGACCGTGATACTCGGTGCGTGTGTGTTGGCCGCCGTGAGTGCACTGGGCGGTTGCGCCAGTACGCCGACGTCGCCGCCGGCGGAGAGCTCAGCGACGAGCGAGGCTAACGCCTACGGTGGCTTCGCCATCGATCCGCCGGCTGCCGATGAAGTGGTGCTGACCATTACGGCAGACATTGTCGTCGAGTTCACGTACGCCGAGTTGCAAGAACTGGCGACGGTCGAGATCACCATTCTCGAGCCGTTCGTTGAAGAACAGCAGTCGTTTACGGGTGTTCTACTCGCCGATCTGTTGGTAGAGGCGAGGGTGCCCCTCGACTCGCGTATCGAAACGGTGGCGCTCAACGACTACGCCTACGCTGACGATGCTGCCGAGTGGGTCGACAACAATGCTTTGCTCGCCGTGTTCCGCGACGGCGAACCGATTCCTATGGATCAAGGGGGGCCGATTCGCATTGTCTTTGCGGCCGACTCAGGTGCGTATGACGTGCTTGATGCCTGGAACTGGAGTCTCCGCTCGATCACGGTCATCGACTGAGTGCGTCCATGTCACCGCGCGACGAACCCGAACCGGTACGCGACAGGCTGATCTCGCTACGCGCGGGGCAGTGGGCCCTTATTGTTGCCATTTTTGCGACTCTTGGCGCGCTCATCATGAGTTCGCTACTCTCGGTCGCCGCTCATGACGCCGAGCTGGATGGACTGTTCAACCAAGAGGGCGACGGCACGGCCATGAACTTCGTTCAACGAGAGTCGTTCGGAGTCGTACTCGAGCTAGATGCCTGGGCACGAGGCGAGTCGACCGCGCGTGAGGTTCAGATTTCCCGGGCTCTTCTCGGGCAGCGCCTGCAGGTGGTCACGGTTTCGGGTGACGCGACCTATTCGCTTACTGGCGTTGATTATCGCGGGAGCCTTGATGACCTTGACACGGCTATTCGGTCACTTGTTGACGATCCGATTGACGAACGGTCGGGCCAACGGGTCGCGATGAACGACGCGGTGAATGAGTTCACCTCGAGCACGCGTGAATTGAGCGCGATATACCAAACGCTCACTCGTGATCGCGCTACCGCGGCGATCAATAGCCGGGCCCTATTTGAGCAGCTTCAAGCTGTGATTGCGATCATTGCCGTGGCGTTAGGGATAGTGCTTGCCCTGTGGCTCGCCGTTGGGCTTCGACGTGCGTATCGGGAAGCCTCTGAAGGACTCCATGCGCAAACCCAGGGCCTCGTGCGAGCAAGCAGACGACTGGCGTTTCACCATGAGCTTCAGCGGCACGCGCGGTCGTGGTCAGAGGCGCTCAAGGCCGGGCAGCCCACACCCACAATCATCGCGGCGGCCGAAGCGGACCTTCGTCAGCTCCTTCCGTTCGTCGAGTTCGACTTGATTGCCGGCGGCGACCAGCCGTCGAAGTTCGTGACCCTACCTCTCGCGGGCTCGGACCCTCTCGATGTCGGGGAACGCGAGGGAGATGTCGAGGTCGCACTCGCTCTCAGTCGCGCGAACGAGACCATCGAACTGGCCGAGGGTCGTGACGCGCTGGAACGCACGCTTGCGTCAGAGCGACAACGCGATGGCCTCACTGGGCTTCCCAACCGCGAACTGCTGCAGGAAAGCGTCGACGACGCGCTCGCGCGTGCCCGCGGCGGTGTGTCAGGTGCGGTTGTCGCGCTGGTCTTGTTCGACATCGAGCGTTTCGCCGACTTCAACACCTCTTTTGGCCACCACGAAGGCGATCGCCTGTTGATCGACGTGGCGGCGCGTCTTCGATCAGCCGCTCCCGAGAAGTGCGCGGTGCTGAGATTGTCGGCAGACGAGTTCGCGGTCGTGGGCGCCTTCGCGAGCGATGGAGTCGCGCGACGACACCTTCTGGGCTTAGCCAATGAACTGTCGTTCTCGTTCACGGTTGACACAGCGACGACCGCGATTGGGGTGTCATCGGGTGCCGTGATCACCCGTTCGCTCGATGTGACGCCGGATGCTCTGATTAAGCGCGCCGCGGCGGCGCTCGCGGCCAGGTCGAGAGTGGGGCCGCGTGAACCGGTGCGTTACTTCCGCTGGGATCACGACGAACACTTGATGGAAGTTCTGCACGAAGAGTCGGCCCTGAGGTCGGCGATACGCTCGGGCGAGTTTGTCATGCACTATCAGCCGATTGTCGCCCTCGCCTCGGGTCAACTCGCCGCAAGCGAAGCTCTCGTGCGGTGGAACCGCCCCGGCGTTGGGTTGGTAGGCCCCAACGACTTTCTTCCGGGCATCGCCCGAGCAGGCCTTGCCGTTGAGTTGGGTTGGCAGATCATCGATCTCGCACTGTCAACCTGGGGTTCGCAACGAGCAGCAGCGGGGGGTGTGCTTGACGAGATCTACGTGTCGATCAACCTCGACGCCCGTCAGCTCGACGTGCCCACCGTCGTTGACTTCATCACCAATGCCCTCACGCGCCATCGAGTGCCCCCACGCAACCTGGTTCTCGAAGTGACGGAACACGTGTTCGTCGGTGGCGAGTTCGCGATTTTGCAGCTTGAACGCTTGCGAGAGCACGGCATCCGCATCGCGCTTGATGACTTTGGCACGGGGTATTCGAGTCTGTCGCAAGCGAGTTCGTTGCCCCTTGACATCATCAAGATCGACCGCAGCTTCGTTCCTGATCCGCAGCTCGATGATCAGCAGCGCGGACTTCTGGGTGACATCGTCTCTATGGCGTCACGGCTCGGCCTGTTGGTCGTGACGGAAGGTGTCGAGACGAAAGAGGTTGCTGACGACCTCGACAAACTCGGTGTTGGTTTCGGCCAGGGATGGCACTGGGCGCCCGCCATGCCGATCGATGCCTTCGTCGAGTGGGCACGCGCACATCGCGCGGCTAAGGCGGTCAGCGGCGATTGACCGGTGCCGCGACTCGTCGCCGCGTACCCGCTGACGTAACGTGAACGACTGGTCCGTAGCGCGACAACCACGCCGTGTGACTCCAGTCGGCGTAGCCACCCACCCTCATCAGGCCTGCCGCCGTCGGCGCAATGTTGCGCACGTGAAGTTCTCCGGCCACGCGTTCGCCTGATGACAGCATGAGTTCGATCGGCAGCCGCTCGTTGAGCGCCCAGGTGGTGTTCGTCGTGACGAATGCTGCGCCACCCATGCTGACGTCGACACAAGTGGAGTCGGCGCCGCCCACACGAGCGGTGATCGTCACCGGAACGCGGGCTGACCGACGGTTCCAGGCTCGATTGCGGGCGGCGTAGGGCTCGACGATGTAGCAGTGCGCGATGACGTCTTCACGCGATTCATCATCGAGCCAGGCGACCGAGCCACCCACGCGCATCGTTGCCCCCGACGATCCGATCGCTGAGCGTGATGTGATCGTGAGGGTTCCCCGGGCCGTCGCGGTTGCCGACGACACCAGGCCACCACGTGGCAACGTGCGCACCTCAACAGCAAAATCGATCGTTCGCTG
The DNA here is from genome assembly GCA_943371805.1 of Pseudomonas synxantha. Classification (GTDB taxonomy): domain Bacteria; phylum Actinomycetota; class Actinomycetes; order Actinomycetales; family Microbacteriaceae; genus Microcella. The sequence continues at coordinate 11,922 of CALRWH020000030.1, forward strand.
AAGCTCGACAAGGTCTCGCGGCACCACAAATGCCGCGCCACGTTGGTGCAGGTCGACGCACTGCACAGCGCAGTCATCCATGCGTGCCGCAAGTGACACCGGAAAACGCCAGAGTCGGCGATACTGACGCCGGCGATAGGCGCGCACCGCCAATTGCAGAGTGACCACGATGTCGAGAGCGCTGAACACGCTGATGACGAAGAATGCCGAGAGTTCGAGTGGCGGCAGCACGCCGGTGCCACCCAGGCTCACGACAATGAGGTCACTACCGCGCACCGTCAATACCGCGGCGAGAACGAACGCGATGAACAGGGGCACGCGAAGAAAGCGCACCGAGCTCCACCCGCCGAGGTCGGGCTCGTTCTTCGGAGTGACGTGAAAGACCATGGGGCGGCGCGAGAACAACGCGGGGATCGATCGCAAGTGCGGTTCGACAGTTAGCAAGAGTGACCTCAGTCCCTCGATGTGGCCGCTCACGCCGCGGTGCAGGGCGGTTGCGGTCATGCTTGAGATGAGCATCCAGAATGCCCAGAACGCAATGCCGGCCGGGCCGGGCATAGCGACGGGGATCAGCCCGAATAGGGCGACGAGAACCACGTAGAACACATAGACCAGCCGCTGGATGGGCGTCGTGTAGTGCAACACGGTTCCGATGTACGAGATTTTCTGTGCAGCACGCACGCCCGAGGCGAACGGCAACCGCAAGCGCCAGTGAAAGGCCGAGAGGGTTCCTTCGGCCCACCGGGCCCGCTGCACCGTATACGACGCAAGGTTGTCGGGGGCCAAGCCTTGAATGAGGTGCTCGTTGTGATACCGAATGCGATACCGCGCTTTCTGAAGCAACAGCGACGTCTCGAAGTCTTCGGTTGATGTGACCGTCGCGATGCCTCCGACCTCTCGAAGAGCGCTCAGTCGGATGATCGCGGCCGACCCGCACCAAAACACCGACCCGAGCCGATTGCGGCCGGGCAGCAGCACGTCAAAGAAAAGTGACTGCTCGTGGCGGCCCGACTCGTGGTGCATGACCGAATTGTGATTGCGAAACGAGTGTGCGGATTGCACGAGCGCAACGCTCGGGTCTGCGAAGTACCCCGTCATCGCCTCGAGAATGTCGGGAGACGCGACATGATCGGCATCCAGCACAAGCAAGAGATCACCCGTGAGTCGCGGAAGAGCGGCATTGATGTTGCCCGCTTTGGCATCGCGGTTGTCGTCGCGGGTCACGTACTCGATTCCGTGACGTTCGGCCAATGCCCGCATAGCAGGGCGTCGGCCGTCGTCGCACACATACACGCGCGTACGACCGCGGATGGCGATAGCGCCCAGCACCGTCGGCTCGACCACGTCGAGATCTTCGTCGTACGTGACGATGACGATGTCGACCGCAAGGTCGACCGCGGGCGGGCGGGGTGTCGGCGGAAGGTCCCAGGTTTCGATGACCATGATCACAAAGCTCGCGTAGCCGAACAGCTCAGCGACGAAGAGCGGCCAGAACAACACGGGATCGACGCCCTGTGACGTCGCGACGACGCGCCAGACCAGGTAGCTCAGGCCAACAATGAGGGCGATACTCGCGAGTGCGCGAGCACGACGAGGTCGGCTTTGAAACCAGCTACCGAGGGGCACCGACGTGCGGGAAAACGTTGCGGGAATCGGGGCATAAGGCCCAGAGACACTCGTGCCGCGAGGAATCATCGAGGGGCTTTCAGTCGAGGGAACCGGCGTTCGTTTCCGCCACATCTGCGGGCAGATGACTCGAGTCTGACGTGCGGTCGGCGACCCCGAGGGTGGTCGACGACCGTGGCTGGCGATAAGCGAACGTCGTTCGCGCAGCGTGCTTGCCGAGCCCCAACGACTCCGTCAGGCTGGCCACAGCACGCGTTCCGAACACTCGATTTCGGGTATTCGGCCGCTCCATCCCCCCGCGAGCAGGGCGTGCAGCGGTGGTGGTCAGTCGCTCGTCGGCCGACCACCACCACCCCCGACAACACGAGGAGTGCATGATGACTGCCGCACACGACACCGCCGTGAGCTGGGTGGCTTCGGGCACCACGACCTCGGTCGACGCCCTGGTGCTCCGGTTCGGAGCGGTGCTCAACGGGCTCTTCGATCGCGTAGTCGAAGACGGAAGCGACTGGCTCTTGGTTGACCACTCGGGACACGTCATCGACTGTTCAGCGAATGACGGTGGAGCCAGTGCTCTGTTGGGCTCACCCGTCACGAACATCGCCGGCGGAGTCGCTGCCGAGTCGTTCGCCACGGCGTGGAGCCAGGTACTGATGGGTCGCGCCCAGGCTGTGTGGCCCTGGCAGGGTGGGCGCGCTCGCGCCGCCATGCGGTCGATCGAGATTCACCCGATTCGAGACACCTTGAGCGACGGCTCGCCCGTTGTCGGGGCGCTCGCCGTCATCGTCGATGCCGGCGTGCGCGTCGAATCGATGCGCCTCGCGGCCTAGCTGTATTGGCGTGGGCGCGCCGCGCTTCGACTAGCCGTCACTCGTTGGCATCGCCAGCTTCGCAGCCCACTCGTAGAACACGGCCTTGCCGGGGCCTGTGTCAGCAACGTCGGCATCGACCGCGCGGGCCAGCATGGTCGTGAGTCCGTCAATGATCAGATCGAGCTCATCGTGGGGAGCCGTCAGGGCAAGCCCTGCCGAGCAGGCGGCGAGAACGCTCGCGATCATGTGGGCATCCACATCGGGGCGCACCATGCCGACGTCTTGTAGTGCGGCGATGAGCTCGCTGCGAATCGCGATGGTCGGGATGTGCTCCCAGCTGTTGGTGTTGCGTATGATCGACCCGAGCGCGTCACGATCGATCACGAAAAGCGTCTTGGCGAGCGGCCGCTCATACACGGCGCTGAGAATGTAGGTGTAGAGGCGCGAGAGCAACCCTCCGCGCGGATCGCGCTCGAGGTTCTGCACCACGATGCTGTACATGCCCGCAAACTCGCGATTGAGCATGGCAACCATGACGGCATTCGCCGTCGCGAAGACGTTGCCAACGTCATCGATAGACGCTCCACAGCGAGAAGCGATCGATGCCAGCGTCACGGCTTGGTAACCGTCGTTCGTCAAGATGTCGCTTGCAGCATCAAGAATGACGTCGATGTCGAGCACGCGTGATGGCGTCATGCAGGCCCCCGGGTAGTGTGGGTCGAATTCTCAGTCTATGGGCCGGGTAGACGAACCGGTGTACCCCCTTTGGGGTGGTTGCCGATGTGGAGAACTGGCGCGGGATGCTCCGCTCATGCCTACCGTGGCGTGCATGCCACGCCGCCACGCGCTTGCCGTTGTTCCGCTGATCGTTCTCGTCGCCGCACTCGTCGGCTGCTCGGGCGAGACACGTATTCCGCCTCCTGAGCCCTCGTCGGCCGTCGAGCCGCTCTTCGCCACCGATGAGGAGGCGCTTGAGGCGGCTACCGCTGCCTATGAGGAGTACCTAGTTGCGTCGAACGCCGTTACGTCGTCTGCCGACCTCAGCGTTGCGCCGATCGAGGAGCTCGTGACGGCGGAGTATCTCGAGAACGAGATCCCCGCGTTGGATGCTTTTTCCGAAGGGGGATTCCGATCAGAGGGTCAGACAGGACTCACGTCTTCTGAGCTCCAGCAGGTCTTTGCCGACAAAGATGGCCGCTGGACGGTCGTTATGTACGTCTGTCTGGACGTGTCTGGGATACGTCTCGTGGACGCAACGGGTGCTGACGTGACTCCTCAGGATCGCGCGAGCGTTGTGGGACTGGAGGTCGAGATGACCACAGACGACGTTCCGGGCGGGCCTGAGCTGCTAGTGAACCGAAGCGATCAATGGGCGGGTGCTGGGCTGTGCGACTGAGGCTCGCAGCCTTGTTCCTCGTTGTCGCGCTATCCGTCGGGACACCTGATCCTGCACTTGCGACTGACTCTCATTGCGGTGGAGCGGGACACATCACGGGCTGCCCCTCGGTCGGCGGCTCAACCACGAGCGACGGCGCCGTTCTCGATGGGCGACTCACCATGGATGGCCGGGCGGGCTCGGGCGGGTCGAGCAGCGGCGGAGCATCCGGATCGACCCTGCCGCCCATGCCTTGCGTAGAAGTCTTTGCGGGCCTCTGTTACGGCGAGGGCCGGGGCAAGCCGGTCGACGCGGCGCCGGCGCTTCCACCCGTGACGATGAGCGATCTCGCCGTCTTTCGCCCGCAAGCCGCCGTGCAATACATGCAGCCCGACGGCTGGATGGTCGTGGGGCTGCCCACCAACTTCGTCGCCGTGATCGATCGGCATGTGGTCAGTGGCACTCTGCTCGGACTGCCCGCCGACGTACGCTTCACGCCCGTGGCCTATCGGTGGCGGTACGGCGACGGAACGGCGGCTCGGCTGGGCTCGCGAGGCGCGAGCTGGGCGACACTGGGCTTGCGCGAGTTCGACGCGACAGCGACGAGTCACGTGTACACAGCATCCGGAACCTACGTCATCGAACTCGACGTCGAGTACACCGCCGAGTACCGATTCGCCGGCGGTGCCTGGACGAGCCTGAGCGGCGTCATCGTGCTGCCGGCAAACGACCTCATCGCGACGGCGGGCGGCGCGGTCACGGTGCTCGTCGATCGCGACTGCGCGCGAGCACCTGCGGGCCCCGGATGCTGAACCGCCGTTGTTCGCCATCCCAACCAAGGCGGGGCTAGGCGAAGCGGCGGGAGGCGCTCAGGCGCGGCAAATAGAATGCACAGGTTTGCGGAGGACGCTGACAGCGCCGAAAGGAGCACCTCCCCATGACCACCAACGCCGAGCACCCTGAGACGACAGAACCCGTCGCAGCTGCCCCCGACACGACTGCGCCCACCGAGGCGCCCCTCACCGCGCCCGCTGTGGCGCCCGTTGCGGCCCCCGCCGCGGCTCCAGCAGCCGAACGTTCGAAGCTCGCGATGGCTCCGCTCGTCGGCATGCTCGCTGTCGGCGCCCTCATCGGCGGTGTTGCGGGAGGTGGAGTTGTCGCCGCGGTGCTGGCGACGGAGTCACCGACCATCTCGGCGACCTCAAGCACCCCCACGTCGATCACCGTCAACGACCCCGACGACGCCACCCTCGTCACCGCGGTCGTGGCCAAAGCCATGCCCGCTGTCGTCACTCTGACGGTCGCGGGCGGCGGCGCATCGGGCAACGGCTCGGGCGTCATTCTCAGCGCTGACGGCTACGTGCTGACGAACAACCACGTCGCTACTCTCGAAGGCGCCACGAGCGACCCGAGCATTCGCGTGACGCTCTCTGACGGTCGCATCTTCGATGCCGAGCTCATCGGCAGTGACCCTGTCGCCGACCTCGCCGTCGTCAAGCTCGACGGGGCTGACGACCTGCCGGTCATTGAGTTTGCTGACTCTGACGCCCTCAACGTGGGTGACCAGACGGTCGTCATCGGTGCACCTCTCGGTCTCGCGGGCTCGGTGTCGAACGGCATCGTTTCGGCGCTCAACCGCTCGATCACCGTGCGCTCGTCGGCGGTTCCTGACTCGGCCGCTCCGCAGCAGCCCGACAGCGGGAGCGAAAACGGCACGGATGCTCCCTTCGACTTCTGGGACTTCTCCGAGCCCGACGGCCAGACGGCTGAGCCGCAACCGCAGACCTCGACGACGGTCGCGCTGCCGGTCATCCAAACCGACGCGGCGATCAACCCCGGCAACTCGGGCGGTGCCCTGCTCGACTCAGAGGGCCGACTCATCGGCATTGTTGTCGCGATCGCGTCGACGGGCGGCAGTGGTGCCCAGTCGGGCAGCATCGGCGTCGGCTTCTCGATTCCGTCGAACTTCGCGAAGCGTGTCGCCACTGAGCTCATCGAAACGGGCACGGCGAGCCACGGACTGCTCGGCGCGAGCGTGACCGACTCGCTCAACGACCCCTCGAGCACCGTCATCGGAGCCCTCATCGACAGCCTGCTGCCCGATGGTGCCGCAGAAGCGGCGGGCCTGCGCGCCGGTGACATCATCACCGAGTTCAACGGCGTGCCGATCACCGACAGTGTCGACCTCACCGCTCAGGTGCGTGTGCTCCCGGCAGGGGCAACCACCTCGCTGGTGTTTGTGCGCGATGGCGAAGCCATCGAGGTCGAGGTCACGCTCGGCGAACTGCCCTAAACCGTTGTGCGGTCGTGCGCCGGTCGCGAGATCGGCGCACGACCGAGGCACTACCCTCGTGAGGTATGGGCCAGCCTGCACCGTCGCACCCCGGCGTGAGCTTCGTTATGCCCGTGTACAACGAGGCCGCCTACATCGATGACGCGATCGACAGCGTGCTCGCCCAGCACTACGACGGCGAACACGAACTCGTGGTGGTGCTCGGCCCTTCGACCGACGGCACGACCGAGCGCGTCATCGAGCGTGCGGCGACGGATGCCCGCGTGCGGGTTGTCACCAACGACGCCCTCTCGATTCCGCTGAGCCTCAATCTCGGCATTCGTGCCGCTGCCCACGACATCATCGTGCGGGTCGACGCGCACACCGAACTGCAACCCGACTACACCGCGGTGGGTGTTGCCACTCTGCTGCGCACGGGCGCCGCGAGCGTGGGCGGACTCATGGTTGCCACAGGTCGCGGGCGGTTGCAGTCGGCGATCGCACGCGCCTACAACAGCCGACTCGGGCTGGGCGGTGGCGCGTACCACGGGGGAGCATCCGAAGGCCCCGCCGAAAGTGCCTACCTGGGCATCATGCGACGCGACGCGCTGATCGCCGTGGGGCTCTACGACGAGGGCCTCAAGCGTGGCGAAGACTGGGAGCTCAACTTTCGACTGCGCGACGCCGGTCACCTCGTGTGGCTCGACCCTGCCCTGCGCGTGACGTATTGGCCACGCTCGACCTGGGCCAAGCTCGCGCGACAGTTCACGGCCACGGGCATTTGGCGCGGTGAGCTCGTGCGTCGCCTCGGTGGGCGTAACTCGCTGCGCTACTTTGCCCCGCCCGCGCTCGTCACGTCGATCGCGCTCAGCGCGCTGTTGCTCGTGTTGCAATTCACGGGAGTCGTGTCAGGGCTCGCGAGCCTCGTGCTCTCGGTCGTTCATGCAGGCCCCGCGCTCTATTCGCTCGTGCTTATGGGGCTGCTCGTCACGCCCTCGAGTGGGCCGACCCTCGCTGACCGCGCCACGTTCGCGCGCGTCATCGCCGTGATGCACCTCAGTTGGGGCTTCGGCTTCGTGCGCGGTTTTCTCTTCGGAGCGCGCGACGCGATCGACACCTCGCGCACCGAGTCGTAAAGGCGCCGGGTCGTAGTTCGACGGCGTCGACTAGCCCGCGTCGAGCATCCCCGCCGCCAGCACGCGTTCGACAACGCGCTCGGCCGCGTGTCCGTCGTCGAGGGCCGTGAACCGATCGCGCCACGCTTGCAGCGCGACGGATGCTCCCGCCCCGTCGTCCCCCGCCGCCAGCCGCGCCAGCTCAGCAAGCAGGGCATCCCGGCTCTCGGTCACGGGCACGGGTGCCTCGGCCAACAGGTCGAAGTAGAAGCCGCGCAACTCGCTTTCGTAGTGCTCACGGTCGGGCGCGAACAACACCAGGGGAGTGCTCGTGGCCGTCACGTCGAACATGAGCGAGCTGTAGTCGGTGATGACGACGTCGGCGGCGAGCAGCAGGTCGGCCATGTCGGGGTAGGTGGTGACGTCGATGAGCCCGGGGGCGTCGAGATTGCGACCGTGGCGCAGCGTGCGGCTGTGGCCGCGCACGAGTACGACGTGGTCGCCCGGCAGTTCGGCGAGGGCTGCGGGCAGGCTCGGTAGGTCGACGAAGTCGACGATCTGCGTCGCGTCGTCGCGCCACGTCGGTGCGTAGAGCACGGCGCGCTGGCCGGGCAGCACTCCCAGGCGCTCGCGCACCGCGGCGCGAACGGCGGGGTCGGCGTGCACGAGCACGTCGTTGCGGGGGTAGCCCTCGACCCACACCGGCCCGCTGAAGGCGTAGGCCCTGCGCAAAATCTCGGCCGCGTAGGGGTTCTGGGCGAGCAGCACTGTCCACCGGCGGCTTTCTCGCCGCACGGCGATGCGCGTGCGCAGGCCCACGCCGTCGCGGTCGAGCGCGAGCCGCTTGAGCATGGTGCCGTGCCAGGTTTGCAGCACGGTTTGGTGGCGGCGGGGCATCCATCGCTTGCGCAACCAGTCGTTGACCACGAGCAGCCGCGCGTCAGCCCGCACACGCCACCACTCGGCTGAGCCCTCGACGATCGCGACCGACCCTTCGGGCACGGCGATCGAGCGATCGACGACCGACCAATAGCGGGTCACGTCGGGCCACACGCGCGCGAGCTCGCGGTCGATCGCGAGCGGGTTGCACGCCACGGTCTGGCTATAGAAGCTCTCGAAGAACACGGCATTCTCGGGGGTCGCCGAGCGTCGGCGGTACTGCTTTTCGAGGCGTTTCTGGGCGGATGCTCCGCGCT
>CALRWH020000031.1:0-20294 GCA_943371805.1 Pseudomonas synxantha
ACATACGGCAGGTACGCCTCGGTGGCCTCACTGACCACTCGCGTTCCGTCGGGCGCGAGCAGCTGCAGCGTCTCCGGGGTGTACGACATGGATTCCACTCTAGGCCCGCACATGCGGCCGCTGGTCAGAGGGTGCGCACAACCTCACTCGTGGCGGCCAACAGAGTTTCGACAGATTCGGCCTCACCAATCGACACACGGATGCCCTCCGGAGGGAACACGCGCGCCACGATCCCGGCCGCGGCCAAGACCTCGCCCGCCGCGGCCGTGGCCGGCCCGGTCGGCAGCCACACAAAGTTGCCCTGCGAGACGGGCACGCGCCAGCCCTGCTCATGCAACGCCTGCTGCACCTCATCGCGGCGCACGGCGAGGGATCGCACGCGCTCGAGCAGTTCAGGCTCAACCTCCATCGCGGCCAGCACCGCGCGTTGCGCCGCCTCGGTCACGCTCAGCGGAATCGCCGTGCTGCGCGCAGCGTCGAGCACCTCAACCGGACCGATCGCGTATCCCACGCGCAGACCCGCGAGCCCGTAGGCCTTGGAGAACGTGCGCAGCACCACGAGATTCGGGTAGCGCCGCAGGAGCGTGGCCCCGTCAACCGCACTCGGGTCGTCAATGAACTCGGCGTAGGCCTCGTCGAGAATGACGAGCAAGTCGGTCGGCACCGCGGCCATGAAGGCAACGAACTCTGCGGCTGTCACCACGGTGCCCGTGGGGTTATTGGGCGTGCAGACGATGATCGCGCGCGTGCGGTCGGTGACCGCGGCCGCCATGGCCGGCAAGTCGTGCCGGGCATCGTCGGTGAGCGCGACCCGCACGCTCGTCGCGCCCGCAACCGTGACCAAGCCCGGGTAGGCCTCGAAGCTGCGCCACGCGAACACGACCTCGTCGCCCACGGTGGCTGCTGCACTGATGAGCTGCGCGAGGATCGCGACGGATCCGGCCCCCACGATGACCTCGTCGGCGGTCACGCCGTGGCGCACGGCAAGCCGCTCACGAACGGCGAGAGCCGTGGCATCCGGATACCGATTGATGTCGAGATCGCGAATCGCCGCGAGTACGGCGGGGTGCGGAGGAAAAGGGTTCTCATTGCTCGAGAGCTTGAACGCATTTGCCGTCGCTGGTCGGCCCTGCTTGTAGGCGGGCAACGACATGATCTCGGGTCGAAGCCGCACGGAAGGCTGGCTCGTCATCGGGGTCTCGGTCACTCGCCCAGCCTACGTCGACCAGCGCGCGCGGCACGGGCGACGGCCGTTCACCGGTTCGTCAATTGCCGCTACGGCACCCGAGTGGGCATAGTTGAGGCATGGGACGCTTTCTGATTCGCCTGATCATCAACACCATCGCCCTCTGGCTCACGACGATCATCGTCGAAGGCGTCAAGGTCGTGTCGTATGGCGCGGAGGGCGACACGGTCGCTCTCGTGCTGACGTACCTGCTCGTCGGCCTCATTTTCGGTGTCGTGAACGGCGTGATCGGCAACATGATTCGCATTGTTGCGTTTCCGGTCTACATCTTGACCCTCGGCCTCATCGCCCTCATCGTCAACGGCTTGCTACTTCTGCTCGTTGCGTGGATCTCGAGCCTTCTCGGGTTCGGCCTCACGGTTGACGGCTTCTGGTGGGGCGTGCTCGGCGCGGTCGTGCTCGGCCTCTTGAGCTGGCTGATCGGCGTGCTGCTGCGACCGCTCGTGGGCCGCAAGCGCACCTAGAAGAGCGCGCTCACGACGGCGAGCGCGGGATGCGCGTTGCCGTGTACGCACTCGCGGTTCCTGACTGCGGCACCTGCGGCAAAGCGTCGATCGCGGCCCGCAGCGCGACACTGTCGTGCGCGTCGGCCTGTGCCGCGGTGCGCAGGTACCGAGCGAGGTCGTGGGCCGGAAGAGCCCCGTCGACATGCTCACCGGGCGTGACGGCATCGCCGCGGACGACGACGGCGGTGGTCTCGCGACGGATGCCGGACAGCACGGGCACAAGATCATCGCGATGCTCAATGACAACGGCCGGATAGTCGCCGCGAACCGGGAGGGACCCGCTCGGCGCACCCACCGTCACGAGACCAGTCGTGCGGTAATCACCCGACTCGGCGAGCATCGTCGCGATCGCACCACCTTGCGAGTAGCCCGTGAAGACGATCGAGGTGGCGCTCGTGACACCCTCTGCCGCAAGCGCCGCACGCACGGCCTGCACCGACGAGGCCTCAGAACCAGCAATGATCGCGATGTTGCTCGCCATGTCCCACGGCTGCTCACCTCCCATGGGAGCGTGTGCGTCCGTGCCCGCGATGTACACCTCAACGTGGTCGCTGCCATCGGCAAGCGTGTAGCGCTCGATCGTCACGGGGGTGGCTGCGTCAGGGATGCGGCCAACCCGATCGGCCAGCGAGTCGGGGGGCGCTACGGGGCGGGTCTCTCCGCCACGACGCAGATCAGAGCCGGCGCGGTCGACCCGCACGGGGTCAACCCCGTTTGCTCCCGCGAGTGCCGCGAGCCCCACGATGGCGAGCGCCGCCGTATCGATGCCCGTGACATCGAGGCCCGCCTCACTCAGCGCCGCGACGGCCGCCGGAGGCACACCCACGGTGCCGAGAACGGCATCGTCAGCAAGCGTCAGTGCCACACGAATCGCCTCGAGAACGGTGGGCTCTCGCACCGCGGGCAGAAGTGCGACGAGAGCTGACTCGAGGTGGTCAGAAACGAGCTCGCGCGCGCGCTCGGGCATGAGGCTCGTGACGGCAGCAACCCTGCTCGCCGCGACAACCAGGCCGGGCAGCACCAGCAATCCCAGGCGCGACACGACCAAGGCCGCAGCGGCTGCACACTGCGAGGCGATCAGTTCAATCGAACGAGCCGCCGCGCGCTCGGCCGTCTCGTACAACGACGCTGCTGTGCGGAGCGCCCGCGAGAGTTCACCGAGCTGATCTCGAGACCGCACAATGGCACCCTCGATTTCCCACAGATCGGCGTCGCGACCTCTTCTCGCGCCCGTGCGCAATGGGGGGATGCGCACCACGATCTCGTGGCAATGCTCGGCGGCTGACTGCAACGCCCGGCTCAGGCGGTCGAGTTCGTCGATCGCCACGCCCGCGCCCACACCGACCGCAAGGCCTCCTGTCATGGCGAGGCTCCCAGGCCGCGCGCTGCTGCGCTGTTCGCGTCGAGCTCGAGCTGGGCGCGCACGCCATACAGCTGCTCGACCTGGCGAGATAGCCGCGCTCGCTCGATGCCCACGGCTTTCTCCAGCGCATCACGAGCGACTCCCCACCAGCCGTCGATCGCGCCGTGGTCGGGCAACAGCGCGACGACCGCAATGAGTCGGTGCCGGAGGTCGTCGACGAGAACCACGTGCCGCCGCAGCTCATCGACCGAGTCGCCCACGGGGCTCGGCGGGGCACAAGCGGCCGACGTGGTGGGTGCGAATGGGTTGATGGCTGAGGCGCCGTACATGGAGGGTCCTCTCTGCGGTGGCACCGCATCCGTCGATGTCATCGTGATGCCAGCGGTGCGGCACACCCGAGCGACCCATGCGGTTCGCGCGTCAGCAGCGACAGGCCTCGGGTGTGGAGGAGAGGGAACTGGGACACAATGGGGGCATGAGCTTTGACCGGGTCCTCGACGCACCCGGCATGTTTCGCATTTGCTTCGTCTGCACCGGCAATATCTGTCGTTCACCGATGGCGGAGGCCGTGTTTCGCGAGCTCATTCGTGCCCGCGGGTGGGAGAGCCACGTGGGAGTTCACTCGGCCGGCACGGGCGAGTGGCACGTGGGCGAGAGCAGCGACCCCCGCACCGTGGCATCGCTTCAGGCCCGAGGCTACGACGGAGACGGCCACCGCGCACGCCAATTCGACACCGCATGGTTCGAGAGCCTCGACCTCATCATTGCGTTCGACCGCACGCACGAGCGCATCTTGAAGTCATGGGCACCCGACGACGACGCGCGGGCAAAAGTGCACTTGCTCTTGAGCTTTGACCCCGAGGCCGGAGGCGCGCTCGACGTGCCCGACCCCTACTACTCTGACGCGGCGATGTTCGACGCCGTGCTCGGCATGATCGAGCGGTCGTGCAATGCGCTCTTCCGCCAACTCGAACCCGGAATCCGACAGGGAGTCGTCTCATGAGCCCGCTCAGCATCCAGCCCCTCAGCCCACTCGACGGGCGGTATCGCGCACAGGTCGCCGGTCTGGGCGAACACCTGAGCGAAGCGGGGCTCAACCGGGCCCGCATTGAGGTCGAAGTGGAGTGGCTCATTCATCTGACCAACGCCAGCCTCTTCGGCTCGCATCCGTTGACGGCTGAGCAAGCGCGGCAATTGCGCGCGATCGTCACCGACTTCGGCGACGACGACATTGCCGATCTCGCCCGGCGCGAGGCGCAGACCCGGCACGACGTCAAGGCCGTCGAATATCTCGTCCGCGACAAGCTCGCGGCGCTCGGCCTCACCGAGATCGCTGAACTCACGCACTTCGCCTGCACGAGCGAAGACATCAACAATCTGGCCTACGCCATCACGATTCGTGCGGCCGTGCGCGATGTGTGGATGCCCCGCGCCCGCTCGCTCGTCGACACCCTGCGCACCCTCGCCGTCGAGCTGCGTGACCAACCGATGCTCGCTCACACGCACGGACAACCCGCGACCCCCACCACGATGGGCAAAGAGCTCGCGGTCACCGTGCACCGACTCGAGCTGCTGCTCGCCTCGGTCGACGAGGTCGAGTATCGCGGCAAGTTCTCGGGCGCCACGGGCACGTTCTCAGCGCACCTCGCCGCTGATCCCGACCACGACTGGATCAGCGCATCCCGCGACTTCGTGACGGGGCTGGGCCTGACCTGGAATCCGCTCACGACCCAGATCGAGTCACACGACTGGCAAGCGCAGCTCTACCAGCGCATCAGTCATGTCGGCCGCGTGCTGCACAACCTGTGCACCGACATGTGGAGCTACATCTCCATGGGCTACTTCCGCCAGATTCCGCAGGCGGGTGCGACGGGCTCATCGACCATGCCCCACAAGATCAACCCCATCCGCTTCGAGAACGCCGAAGCCAACCTTGAGCTCGCGAGCGCACTCCTCGACTCGCTCGCGGCCACGCTCGTGACCTCGCGACTGCAGCGCGACCTGACCGACTCCACGACGCAGCGCAACGTCGGCGTGGCTCTCGGGCACTCGCTGCTCGCCCTCGACAACATCATCAAGGGTCTCGGTGAGGTGGCGATTGATCCGGATGCCCTCGCGCGCGATCTCGACGGCAACTGGGAGGTGCTCGGCGAGGCCATTCAAACGGTCATTCGCGCCGAAGTCACCGCCGGCCGAAGTTCGATCGCCGACCCCTACGCGCTGCTCAAAGAGCTGACCCGCGGGCACCGCGTCGGAGCGGATGAGTTGCGCGAGTTCGTTGACGGGCTAGATATCTCTGTCGAGGCGAAAGCCCGACTCGCTGCCCTCACGCCGCACGGCTACGTGGGCGCCGCGTCGCGCCTCGTCGACTACGTCATTCGCGCATAACGCAGCGCCGAACGGCGCGTGTCAGTCGTTCTTGGTGTCGGGCTCGCGCTCGCCGTCCGCAGGGCGGTTGGGCGTAATTGCGAGCATGAGCATCGCGAGCACCACGAGAGCGAGTACGAAGGCGCCCCCGAACACGATGAGCGAAAAGATGAGCTCGCGCGTGGCCATGAGCGTAATGAGTGCCACGAACACGGCCATCAGTGCCGCCAGCGCCACGAGTTCACTGGGGCGCAGGGTGGTGCGCGTGCGGGGTTCGGTCATGAGGCGGTGCTCTCTTTCATGGGGGTCGACCACTTGAGGCTGAGGCCGGCGATCAGCAAGAAGATGGCAAGCATGACGGCATAGGCGCCGAAGAAGCCGACGGCGCTGACCGAGTCGCCCACGAGAGCCAACACGATCGCGAGCGCCAGCGTGGCGGCGCCGATGACCATGGCGTCGCGCGCGAAAGCACTTCGCCCTCGATGACGGATGCCCCAGACAAGTTCAAGGCCGCCCGCGACGACCGCGTACCCCCCGAGCGCGAGCAGAAGCATCGCGAGCCCCGCGCCCATGAGGGTCACCACGGCCAGGGCGACGGCGCCGGAGACACCAGCGATGATCGCGAGCCCAAGCTGCAGCGAGCGCAGTGGTTCACCCGCGCCCATCGCCACACTCGTCAGGGCGAGCACGACAGCCGAACCAAGACCAAAGACACCGAGCATGACGAGACCGAGCGTTGGTGAATGGTTGGCGGTGAAGGTGATGATGAGGCCCGCGATCGCGGCGGGAACCGCGCGCAACACGGGCCCGAGCCACGCAGCACGCGCCACCGACGAAGGAGGCATCGACGGCGCAGAAGTCATGCCGCCATCGTACGGCGCGTCGCCCGAGAGCATCCTGCGACAGACGTTGTGACGTGCCGGTATTGCGGTCGCTAGATGCGCGGCATGTCGGCGAACCGCGACAAGTGCCCTTGGAATGCGACCGTGATGGTCTTCGTGGGGCCGTTGCGGTGCTTCGCCACGATGAGATCGGCTTCGCCGGGGCGAGCGCTCTCTTTCTCGTAGGCGCTGTCTCGGTGCAGCAAGATCACCATGTCGGCGTCTTGCTCGAGCGAGCCCGACTCACGCAGGTCGCTCAAGGCGGGCATTTTGTCGGCGCGTTGCTCGGGGCCACGGTTGAGCTGCGAGAGTGCAACCACCGGAACCTGTAGCTCTTTTGCCATGAGCTTGAGAGCGCGAGAAAACTCGCTGACTTCTTGTTGGCGGCTCTCGACACGCTTACCGCTCGTCATGAGCTGGAGGTAGTCGATGATGACCATCTTGAGACCGACCTTTTGCTTGAGTCGGCGACACTTGGCCCGAATCTCGACGAGTGTCATGTTGGGGCTGTCATCAATGTAGAGCGGAGCGTCGTTGATGCGACCGCGCGTTGCGGCAATGGTCGTCCACTCTCGTGCATCGACGGTGCCCTTGCGCATAGCCTGCAGCGGAACCGACGACTCTGCCGACAACAGACGCATCGCAATCTCACTGCGCCCCATTTCGAGCGAGAAGATGATGGTCGGCAGATCGTGCTTGATCGCAGCGCCACGGGCGAAGTCGAGCGCGAGCGTCGACTTACCGAGAGCCGGCCGGGCCGCGACGAGAATGAGTTGGCCGCCGTGCAAACCATTGGTGAGTTCGTCGAGGTCAGCGAATCCTGTGGGCACGCCCGTCATCGACCCGTCGCGGCCCTTCGCGGCCTCGATCTCGTCAATCGCCGTTGTCACGGCCTCGGTGAGCGGAATGAAGTCTTCTGCCTCAACTCCGCCGGCCACCTGATAGATCTCGGCCTGGGCGTTGTTGACGAGGTCGGTCACTTCGCCCTCGGAGGCGTAGCCCATTTGCACGATGCGCGTGCCTGCTTCAACCAAGCGTCGGAGCACCGCCTTCTCGGCGACGAGTGACGCGTAATAGCCAGCGTTCGCGGCCGTCGGCACGATCGCCGTCAGCGTGTGCAGGTAGTCAGCACCGCCCGCGCGGCTGAGGGCACCCGACTTGGTCAGCTCATCGGTGACAGCGATGACGTCGGTTGGCTCGCCGTGCGCGTACAGCGTGAGGATCGCCTCAAAAATCACCTCGTGCTTGGGCAGGTAGAAGTCGACGCCGCGCACGCTTTCGATGACATCAGCGACCGCGTCTTTGCTCAGCAGCATTCCGCCCAAAGCGCTCTGCTCGGCGAGGAGGTCGTGAGGAGGAACGCGATCATGACTGCGCGAGTCGCTCGTACCGCGCGACTCGCCCGCCGGGCGTGGATCGGTTGCTGCGGAGATATGCGCGATTGACATAACCGACCCCCCTTCTGACGCTCTGCACCTAGGTCTACCGCTGACCGCCGACACTCGGTGCTGCGGCGCGCCCGCCGCACGAGATAGCGAGACGGTTCACCCTAGGAAGGCCATGCATCCACCCTCAAATCATCCCTGTGGATAACCATGTGGAATCGTGCGGAGAAACGCCGGGAGTCATGTGGGCAACATGTGGAAACGCCTGTGCAGTTGCACGAGAATTTGGGGAAAGAGTGACTGCTGACCAGGACTTTTGTTGCTCACATGGCGTGTGGAGAAACAGGCTTCAACCGACCCCTGAGGGTTGACGGTGCTCCCCCGGAGACTGTGGACGAACACGCCGTCGCGCACTTGACAGGGGGATGCACAAAGCGGTACTCGCGCCGAAGCGCGAGTACCGCTGTGTGGTGCTGAAAACGACTACTTGGCGGCCACAACCGAGATGGTGATGGTCGCCACGACGCCGTCGCGCAGCTTGAGAATCGCTTCGTGCTGACCGAGCCCCTTGATGGGCGCGACGAGCTCGAGCAGGCGCTTGTCGATCGAGCCGAGGCCGGCAGCTGCGACAGCATCTGCCACGTCACCGGTCTTGACCGAACCGAACAAACGACCCTCAGCGCCCGCCTTGACGGTGAGCGTGACGGGGTTAGCCTCGAGGCGAGCCTTCAGATCGAGAGCCTCTTCGATCGTGGCGTGCTCGCGCGCTGCGCGGGCTGCCTTGATCGAGTCGACCTGCTTCTCGCCACCGCGGCTCCATGCCACAGCGAGGCCCTGAGGGATGAGGTAGTTGCGGGCGTACCCGTTCTTGACCTCGACGACATCGCCGGGAGCACCGAGACCGGTGACGTCCTGCGTGAGAATGAGCTTCGACATCAGGTGCTCCTATCGGCCCGCGCCCGCGTACGGCAGCAGAGCCATCTCGCGCGCGTTCTTGACGGCGCGGGCGATGAGGCGCTGCTCCTGCACGGAGACACCGGTGATGCGACGAGCACGGATCTTTCCGCGCTCGGAGATGAACTTGCGGAGGGTCGCGACGTCTTTGTAGTCAATGACGCCAACGCGGATCGCTTTCGCGGGAGCGGCGTTCTTCGCGCCCTTGCCACCGCGAGGCTTGCGGCGGTCGCCGCTGCTCTTGCCAGCCATGTGGTTGTCCTTTTCTTACGGGATGTTCAGAAGTGATTCGCGCGTAACCGAGCGGATCAGAAGGGAGTGTCGTCCGAGAACGAGCCAGGGGTGTTCCACACATCGCCGCCCGAGGGAGCGCTGGCTGACGCCGGTGCACCCCACGGTTCGTCGGCGATGGGAGCGCCGCTTCCGCGGCCACCACCCATCGGGGCACCACCAGCGCCAGCGGCACTGCGGGTGACCTGGGCGGTCGCGTACCGCAAGCTGGGACCGATCTCGTCGACCTCTAGCTCGATGGTGGTGCGCTTCTCGCCCTCTTTGGTCTCGTACGACCGCTGCTTGAGTCGACCTTGAGCGATGACCCGGCTGCCCTTGGTGAGCGAACTCGCCACGTGCTCGGCGAACTCACGCCACACGCTCGCGCGCAAGAACAGGGCGTCACCGTCTTTCCACTCGTTCGACGCACGGTCGAACGAACGCGGGGTCGACGCGATCGTGAAGTTCGCGACGGCGAGTCCGCTCTGCGTGTACCGCAGTTCGGGGTCGGCAGTGAGATTGCCGACAACGGTGATGATCGTCTCGCCGGCCACGACTACTCCGCAGCCGAGGCGCTCGACGCGGCCTTGACGGCAGCGCGCGCAGCCTTCGCGGCAGCGCGAGCCGAGTTGTCGGCTTCGATCGACGCGGCGCGAGCAACGGCCTCTTCGGTGCGCAGAACCTTCGTGCGCATCACGGCCTCGCTGAGCTTGAGCTGACGGTCGAGCTCTTGCGTTGCCGAGGGGTTCGCCGTGAAGTTCACGACGGCGTAGATGCCCTCGGTCTTCTTGTTGATCTCGTAAGCAAGGCGACGACGGCCCCAGATGTCGACGGTCTCGATAGAACCGCCGTCGTTCCGGATCACGCCAAGGAACTTGTCCAGGCTCGGAGCGACAGTGCGCTCATCGATCTCCGGGTCGAGAATGACCATCAATTCGTACTGATGCATGACTCACCCACCTCCTTCGGACTCGAACGGCTGCAGACGGTCTGCAGCAGGAGGGTTATGGCATCGTGTGCGCCCGCGCGCATGCGGCGGGGCAACCTGCAGAGTCTAGTCGTACGCCGACTCTGCCTCAAACCATCAGGCGGCGATCAAGCCCGCGAATCGAACCATTCGCGCAGTCGGCGTTCGGCCTCGGCCTCACCGAGAGGGCCTTCGTCCAGTCGCTGTTCAAGCAAGAAACGATAGGCCTCACCGACAATCGGCCCCGGCCGAAGGCCGAGCAGTAGCATGATCTGCTCGCCATCGAGATCAGGTCGAATCGATTGCAGCTCTTCTTGCTCCGCGAGCTCAGCAATGCGGCGCTCCAACTCGTCGTAGGCGCGGCGCAGCCTCTCTTCTTTGCGGCGATTGCGCGTCGTCACGTCAGCACGGGTCAGAATGTGCAGGCGCTCGAGCAGGGCATCCGCATCGCGCACATAGCGGCGCACGCCCGAATCGGTCCACGGGGCATCGCTGTACCCAAAGAACCGCAAGTGCAACTCAATCAATCGACTGACGGCCGTGATGGTGTCTTTGTCGAATCGCAAGGCGGTGAGTCGCTTGCGTGCGAGCTTGGCGCCCACGACATCGTGGTGGTGGAACGTCACGGCACCACCCGACTCGACGCGCTTCGTCGCAGGCTTGCCGATGTCATGCAAGAGCGCGGCCAGGCGCAGAGTCACATCGGGAGCCGCACCGGGTGTGCGCTGGGCCTCGAGCTCGATCGCTTGCTCGAGCACAGTCAAAGAGTGCTCGTAGACGTCTTTGTGGTGCGCGTGCTCATCGACCTCGAGTCGCAAAGCAGGCACCTCTGGAACCACTAGCTCGGCGAGTCCGGTATCGACCAGCAACGCCAGGCCCCGGCGGGGTGCATCAGTACTCAGCAGCTTGATCAGCTCGTCGCGAACCCGCTCGGCCGAAACGATGGAAATGCGTTCTCGCATTCGGCTCATCGCCTCAATGACGCTCGGGTCGAGCTCTACGGCCAATTGGGCTGCAAATCGCGCAGCGCGCAGCATGCGCAGTGGGTCGTCGCCAAACGAGTCATCGGGGCTTCCCGGCGTCATGAGCCGGCGGGCGAAGAGATCGTCAAGTCCACCCGACGGGTCAACGAGCGTGCGTGCGGGCAAGCGCAACGCCATGGCATTCATCGTGAAGTCGCGGCGGATGAGGTCGCCCTCGAGAGTGTCGCCAAACGCAACCTCGGGTTTGCGAGAGTCGGGCGAATAGGCGTCGGCACGGTAGGTGGTGATCTCGACGGTGTGATCGCCAAGTCGAGCGCCAATGGTGCCAAATGCGCGTCCGATGTCCCAGTGTGCGTCGGCAACCGGGGCAATGATGCGAATGATGTCGTCGGGGCGCGCAGAGGTCGTGAGGTCGAGGTCATTCACCGATCGCCCCAAGAACGCATCACGAACGGGTCCCCCGACGAGCGCCAGTTCGTGCCCGGCCGTCGCGAACCGTTCGGCGAGCGTTGCGAGAGGCTCAGCCGTCGCCAGGGCCTCAAGTCGGGTGACGGCCTGGGCCACGCTCTCCATAGTCACCAGAGTCTAGACTTCCCCCATGTCGGCCGAGCGGGAACGAGGAGGTCGCCTCGCGCTCTCCCTGACCCGGTGGCCCATTGGGCGGCTTGGTCTCGCGCTGGCGCTCACCATCATCGCCGTCGCCCCCATCGGCGTGAGTGGTTCGGCTAACGCCTCATCGGTCACGGCCTCTGATGAGTGGGCAATTGAGCTCATCGCCGCTCCCGCTGCCTCGGGAATCGTTCGGCCGGGCGAGCCCGTCAGCGTTCGTGTCACGATCACCAACACCGGGTCCGTTTCGACTGGTGACGTGATCGTCAACCTCGAGATCGACGGCGCTAACGGTGCTGACTCCCCGCGGTTGGGCGACTGGTTCGCCGGAAACCCGATCGCAACGTCAGCAGAGATCGTCGCGTCGGCTCGGGTGTCAGCTCTCGATCCCGCGGCAAGCGCCGTGCTTGATCTCATCGTTCCGGCCGCGGAATCGGTCTTCTCTGGTTCGTTCGGAGCGCGTCTCGCGACCATTACCGCGACGGGGGTGGATGCCCCGGGCAACGTCGAGGTGCTCGCGAGTGATCGCACCGCAGTGGTGTGGCTGCCCGACAACACGACGGCGCCCGTGGCAGCGACCACATTCGTCGCGGCCATCGCCACGCCCGGCGAATCGGCGGCATTTCTCTCAGCCGACGTTCTCGCGCGATACACCGCGGCAAGCGGCGCGCTCACGCGAACTCTCGATGCCGCCGCTGGTCGACCCGTACTTCTCGCTATTGACCCGCGCGTGATCGCATCTATTCGACTGCTCGGAGACGATGCTCCCCCCGAGGCTCGAGCGTTCCTCGACCGCTTGCTCGCCGCGCCCAATGAGAGCTTCGTTCTGCCCTGGGCCGACGCCGACCCGATCGCGACCATCACCGCAGCATCCACCGCGCTTCCGAGACCTGAAGGCACCGGCGTCGTGTCGTCTACGGTGAGCGAAGCAGAGGCGACACCAGCACCCAATCCGTCACCTGACGACTCAGTGACGATCGATGAGTTGGCCGAGTGGCCCGCGACCCTCGGGGGAATGAGCTGGGCCGAGGCAGGCTCGCTCACGGCGGCCGCGGTGACGGTGCTGAGCGACGATGGCACCTCGGTGCTCATCGCGCCAGGTTCGTCGCTCGAGAGTTCTGATCCTGTTCAAGACCTCGGAGGACTGCGCGTTTTGCGCGCCGACGACGCGCTCAGCACAGCGGCGCGAGAAGCGAGCCTGGCGGTCTCTCAGCAACGCTTTGACCGTGCAATGGCGCGCGTGTCTGCGGTTCTGGCCTCCAACGCTGCGGCTGAGCCGGGCATCCCCGCCATCATTCCGCTCGCTCGCGACCACCTCGCCGGTACCGATCGACTGATCGACACCATCGCGCAAACGGTGGCACTGCCGTGGGCCACGGGAGCCACGGTGACGCAAGCGTTGACGCGCACTGCTGTCACGTCACGCGTTATCGACCCGTCAGCGGATGAGACCCGACGGGCCGCCGTCGAGGGTGCCCTCAACGCTGAAGCCCAAGACCGCGCGTTTGCGAGCATCGCGGTGACTCCGACGGCGATCACCGATGTTCGCCGATTGCAGCTATTGGCCGCTCTCTCACTCGGCTGGGGCGAGCGGTCGGTTGACGCGCTCCACCAGTTCACGCGCGACTCCTTATCGCTGCGCTCGTCGGTGCGCGTCATCGAGAGCAGCGCGATCACATTGCTCGCCGACCGCGCGTCACTGCCCGTCACAGTGCAGAACGATCTCGATGTCGCCGTGCGCGTGTTCGTCAAGGTTGAGCCAGACACCACACAATTGCGAGTTCTCGATAGCCGCGTTGAGGCCCTCGTCGAGCCGCGGTCGCAGACCCGTGCGCTGGTTCCGGTTGAGTCACTGACGAACGGTCAAGTCGACATCACGGTCAGCGTGCGCGATGCCGATGATCGAATCGTGGGCGACGCGAAGCGTGTTGCGCTCAATCTGCAGGCCGGGTGGGAAACCGCCGGAACCATTGCCATTGCCATTGCCGTGCTGCTCCTTCTCGGCTTCGGAATCGTGCGGGATATTCGCAAGCGGCGCCGTCGACGGGCGGAGCAAGAGTGACGACCGCGGGCGAGGGTGGCGTCGGCCGCGCAAGCCTCGTTCTCGCCTCGGGCACGATCGTGTCTCGGGTGCTCGGCTTCATCAGCGCGGTCATGCTCACGCAAACGCTCGGCGCTCTGGGCTCGGGTGCCAACACGTTTGCCCTCGCCAACCAACTACCCAACAACATTTACGCGATCGTCGCGGGTGGTGTGCTGAGCGCCGTGCTCGTTCCTCAAATCGTGCGGGCAAGTGTCGACGCTGATGGCGGTCAGCGATTTATCAACCGGCTCGTGACGATCGGCATTGTCGTCTTTCTCATTGCTGGCGTTATTGCCACGCTCGCCGCCCCCCTGCTCGTGAGCCTCTACGCGGCAACGGCCGACGGCTCGGGCTCTCGCGGCTTTACTCCCGAGGAGATGTCTCTCGCCGTCTCGTTTGCCTACTGGTGCCTGCCGCAAGTGCTGTTCTATGCCCTGTACACGCTCTTTGGCGAAGTTCTCAACGCACGGCGGGTGTTCGGGCCGTTCACATGGGCGCCCGCAGTCAACAACCTGGTGGCCATCGGGGGCATGATCGCCTTTGGCCTGCTGTTCGACACCGATGTCAGCGATGCCACCGCATGGACGCCCGCGATGATTGCCGTGCTGGCCGGCACCGCGACTCTCGGTGTCGCTGCTCAAGCATTTGTGTTGGTGCTGTTCTGGCGACGTGCCGGACTGCGCTATCGGCCCGATTTTCGCTGGCGGGGCGCCGGGCTCGGAGCGACGGGCCGCGCGGCAGGCTGGGTCTTCGCGATGATCATCGTCATGCAAATTGGTGGCATCGTGCAGACGCGCGTCGCCTCCATTGCGGCGACACCCGACGATGCCTCGCTCATGGTCATGCGCACGGCCTGGTTGCTCTTCATGCTTCCGCACTCCATCGTGGTGGTCTCGCTCGTCACGGCATACCTCACGCGCATGAGCACGCACGCACGAGACGGTGACCGCGAATCGGTGCGCGTTGACACCAACGAGGCCATCCGCCTCACGGCGCTCTTCATGAC
Source organism: Pseudomonas synxantha (assembly GCA_943371805.1). GTDB lineage: Bacteria > Actinomycetota > Actinomycetes > Actinomycetales > Microbacteriaceae > Microcella. The sequence continues at coordinate 14,621 of CALRWH020000031.1, forward strand.
GCTCGCGACCGTGGGGCTCATCGCGGTCGCTGTGCCGTTTGGTCGCATCTTCGACGCTGCCGCCATCGATCAGATCGCGATCGTGCTCATCGCTTTCGTCGTAGGGCTCGTGCCGTTCAGCGTCTACTTCGTCATGCAGCGCGTCTTCTACGCAATCGACGACACCCGCACCGCATTTTGGTTGCAGGCCGCTCACACCCTGTTCTTCATCATCGGGGCTCTGTTCTGCAGCCTGCTGCCCACCGCGTGGATCGTTCCCGGAATCGGACTCGTGACCTCGGCCGCGGCGTTCTTCCAGATGATCATTGGTGGCGTGGCCTTGCGCCGCCGCATTGGCTCTCTGGATGCCCCCCTCATCGCCCGCCGCACCGCGCAGTTCATCGTCGCCGGCGCGGCATCCCTGCTCACCGGTCTTCTCATCGGCTGGTTGCTCGGCACCTTCGGCGATGGCGGATTCGCCCGCGACACGGTCGGCGGCGCGGCAGCGAGCATCGCGCTCATCGGCGTGCCAATGGTTGCCGTGTACGGGGGCGCGCTCCTCGCCATGCGCGTTCCAGACGCGACGAGCGCGGTGGCTCTCGTGCGTCGCCGTTTGAATCGCTAATGCGCAAGCAGCATTGCGGGTTAACGCTCTGTGAACTCCCCGGGGCTCGGAATACCGGCCCCGTATGCTGGGTTACTGCTTCTGTCGAGCGCACTCCGCGACCGACGACCTCGTGAGGAATCCCATGCGTCACGTCATCATCATCGGCTCGGGCCCGGCGGGCTACACGGCCGCCATCTATGCCGCTCGCGCCAATCTTTCGCCGCTCGTCATCGCGAGCTCGGTGGAGTTCGGCGGCGAGCTCATGAAGACGACCGAGGTCGAGAACTTTCCGGGCTTTCCCGACGGCATCATGGGCCCCGACCTCATGATGCGCATGCAGCAGCAGGCCGAGAAGTTTGGCGCAGAGATTGTCTACGACGACGTCGTATCGCTCGAGCTCGACGGACCGGTTAAGGCTGTGACTCTCGGCAACGGCGACCGTCACGAAGCCCACGCGGTCATCTACGCGACCGGCTCGGCCTATCGCAAGCTCGGCCTGCCCGACGAAGACCGCTTGAGCGGCTACGGCGTCTCGTGGTGTGCCACGTGTGACGGAGCATTCTTCCGTCAGAAGACCGTCGCCGTGATCGGCGGCGGTGACTCGGCGATGGAAGAGGCTACTTTCCTCACGCGCTTCGTTGACAAGGTCTATTTGATTCACCGCAGCGAGAGCTTCCGGGCCTCCGCCGCCATGATCGATCGGGCGAAGGCTGACGAGAAGATCGAGTTCATCTTGAACGCGCGCGTCGAGCAGATTCTCGGCGCCGATCTCGTGAGCGGCATCGGCATCGTCGACACCGTCACGGGCGAGCAACGTGTTCTCGATGTGCAGGGCGTCTTCGTGGCGATCGGCGCCGACCCGCGCACGCACCTCGTGCACGGCCTGCTTGAGCTCACCGAGCAGGGCACGATTGCCGTGGATGGCCGCTCATCGCGCACGAGTCTGCCGGGCGTCTTCGCCGCAGGCGATGTCGTTGACCCGACCTACAAGCAAGCCATCACCGCGGCCGGAAGCGGCACGGTGGCCGCGCTCGATGCGCAGCACTATCTCGAGACCGTTCACGACGCCAGCCGCGCTGCGGCAACTGCGTCGGCCTAATCTGACCACCTGACACAAGGAGAACCCATGAGCACGCGCGATGTGACCGATGCCACTTTTGAGGCCGAAGTTCTGAAGAACGAGAAGACGATCATGGTCGACTTCTGGGCTGAATGGTGTGGCCCGTGCCGTGCCGTCTCACCGATCCTCGACGCGATCGCGGCCGAGCACCCCGACAAGCTCGAGATCGTCAAGCTCGACGTCGACGCGAACCCCGAGACGGCCATGAAGTACCAGATCACGTCGATTCCGGCGATGAAGGTTTTCCGCGGCGGCGAGGTCGTCAAGACCGTCATTGGCGCGAAGCCCAAGCCCGCACTCGAGGCTGACCTGGCCGAGTTCTTGGCCTAGTTTTCTCGCGAACACGAAGCCCGCCCCCCTCTCGGGGGCGGGCTTCGTGGCGTCTGGCCCGTATTCTTGAACCCACGTGCTCTGGGGGAGCCGCCGTGAGGGCGCTCTGCACTGGCAGCGCGCCACTCATCCAGAACGGGCACAGCATGACGATCTCCCGCGAGGGCACCAACCTCGACCCGTGGTACGGGCACTATGCCGCGCGCACGTCTGGCCTGAGTGCCTCTGAAGTGCGGGCCTTGTTCGCCGTGGCTTCGCGCCCCGAAGTGGTGTCTCTCGCCGGTGGCATGCCGTATGTGTCAGCATTGCCGCTCGCGACCGTCACCGAGTCGATGGAACGCGTCATGCGCGACCGCGGCCCCGCGGCCCTGCAGTACGGCTCCGGTCAAGGAACCCCCGAGTTGCGCGAGCACATCCTCGAGATCATGGCCCTCGAGGGAATTCGCGCGGGCGTCGACGACCTCGTCGTGACGACGGGCTCGCAGCAAGCCCTCGACCTCGTTGCCAAGCTCTTTCTTGACCCGGGCGATGTCGTGCTTGCCGAGTCGCCGTCGTACGTAGGCGCGATGGGGATCTTCCGCTCGTACCAGGCCGAAGTCGCGCACATTGCGATGGATGCCGACGGCATGATCCCCGCGGCCCTCACCGAGCGCATCCAGTCGCTGCGTGCCGCGGGCAAGCAACTCAAGTTGCTCTACGTGATCCCTAACTTCCACAATCCTGCGGGCGTGACGCTCTCGAGCGAGCGCCGCCTCGAGATCATCGACATCGCGCGCTCGGCGGGCATCCTGATTCTCGAAGACAACCCCTACGGCCTGTTGTGGTTCGACCGACCGGCGCCCGCTGCCATGCGTAGTGTCGAGACCGACGGCATCGTCTACCTTGGGTCGTTCTCGAAGACGCTCGCGCCCGGCTTCCGCGTCGGGTGGGCTCTCGCCCCCCACGCTATTCGAGAAAAGCTCGTGCTTGCCGCTGAGGCCGCCATCCTCAGCCCGAGTTCGCTCAACCAAATGGTCATCAGTGACTACCTCGACCACGCCGACTGGCGCGGTCAGATCGACGTGTTCCGCTCGCTCTACCGCGAGCGTCGCGACGCCATGGTCGACGCTCTCGAGCAGTACTTGCCCGATTTGAGCTACACAGTGCCGAACGGCGGCTTCTACGTGTGGGTCACCCTCACCGAGGGCCTCGACTCGAAGGCCATGCTGCCGCGGGCCGTGAAAGAGCTCGTCGCCTACACGCCGGGCACGGCGTTCTTCGCCGACGGTTCGGGCCGCGGGCACTTGCGCCTCGCGTTCTGCTACCCGCCACCCGCTGAAGTGCGCGAGGGCATCCGTCGCCTCGCGACGGTCGTGCGCGGCGAACAAGAGTTGCTCGAGACCTTCGCGACCACGGGGCCCATCGCTGTGCCCGCCTACGACCCGCATGTGGCGAGCCCGCCGCCCAACCTTTCTTGACGACGGATGCTGCGCTCATGACCGACTCCCCCGCTCCCTCTCCCGCCCAGCGCGTCGTCGTTCTTGCCGGCGGCATTTCGCACGAGCGTGACATTTCGCTCAAGTCGGGGCGCCGCGTCGCCGACGGCCTTGCCGCCCACGGCCTCGAGGTGACTCTGCTCGACCCAGATGCCGCGCTGCTGCCCGCGCTGCTCGCCACCCGGCCCGACGTCGTGTGGCCCACTCTGCACGGCGCGAGCGGTGAAGACGGTGCCCTGCGCAGCCTGCTCGAGTTTCTCGGGCTGCCGTACGTCGGATCATCCGCGAGCTCAACGCGACTCGCGTGGGACAAGCCGCGCGCCAAGACGATCGTCGAACGCGCAGGAGTGCCGACGCCGCACTCGATCGCCCTCACGCGCGATGCGTTTCGCGAGCTCGGCGCCGAGAGCGTGTTGTCGGTCGTGCGCGGCGAGTTGCCGCCGCCCGTGGCCGTCAAGCCTGCTCAGGGCGGGTCGGCCCAGGGCGTCAGCCTCGTCAATACCGATGACGAGTTGCGTCGAGCCATGGTGCTCGCCTACACGTACTGCGACGTCGCCCTCATCGAGCAACTCATCACGGGCGTTGAAGTCGCCATTGGGATCATCGATACGGGCGATGGGCCCGTTGCCTTGCCCGCGGTCGAGATCGAGCCCCTGTCAGGCGTGTACGGCTTCGAGGCGCGCTACAACGCCGGAGAGACGCGCTTCTACGCGCCAGCCCGCATTGACGACGCCACGGCCGCACGCGCGACCGAGGTGGCTCTCGCGGCGCACCGTGCCCTCGGCCTGCGCCACATCAGCCGTATCGACCTCATCATCGACGGCGCGGGAACCCCGTGGTTTCTCGAGGCGAGCGTCATGCCCGGTCTCACCGAGACGTCAACGTTCGCTCTCGCTCTCGAAGCAGCCGGTCACGACGTCGGGTGGGTCTACGCCGAGCTTGCCCAAGCCGCCGTGCGCGAATCACGCGCCTAGGCGCGCATCGGTTCAGCGAAAGCCGTCGTCGCCCAATTCGCCCAAGATGCGGTTGAGGTCGCCGATCGTCGCAAAGTCGATGACGACGGTTCCCTTCTTCTGACCCAGGCTGATCGTGACGCGAGTGTCGAGGCGGTCACCCAGACGCTCAGCGATCTCATTGAGCTGACCCTGTCGTGATCCGGCCGACGGCTTCTTGGCGACGGGCACGCGGGGGCCCGAGCCGCTGAGCAGCGAAGCCGCCGCCTCCGCTTGGCGCACCGAGAGCTCTTCATTGACGATCTTGTCGGAGAGCTTGAGCATGGCGGGAGTGCTGCCTGCGGCCAAAATCGCCCGAGCGTGGCCAGGCGTGAGCACGCCAGCAGCGACCCGTGCCTGCACTTGCGGCGGGAGCTTGAGCAAGCGCAGCGTGTTGGTGATCTGCGGACGCGAACGGCCGAGACGCTCAGCGAGCTGCTCTTGAGTGATTCCGAAGTCTTCGAGCAACTGCTGGTACGCGCTCGCCTCTTCAAGAGCGTTGAGCTGGGCGCGGTGCAGGTTCTCGAGCAGGGCATCCCGCAGCATGTTGTCGTCGCTCGTATTGCGCACGATCGCGGGAATCACCTCGAGGCCGGCGATCGTGGATGCCCGCAGACGCCGCTCGCCCATGATCAACTCGTAGGCGGGCTCTCCTGCCCGGGCTCCTGTGCGTTCGCGCACGACGATGGGCTGGAGTACCCCGAACTCGCGCACAGAGTGCACGAGCTCAGCGAGTTCTTCTTCGCGGAACTCGGTGCGCGGCTGCTGGGGGGTTCGGCACGATGTCGCTCGGCGCGATGGCCGCGAGACGGGCGCCGGGAACGACCGCGAGCTCTTCACCCTCAGTCGTGGCAGGCGCAGGGAAGAAGACATCGACGGGCCGCTCGCCCTCGCCCGTAGGAATGAGGGCGCCGATGCCCCGGCCTAGCCCGGTACGTTTCTGAGCCATCAAGCACTCACCCCGCGGTGTGCGATCTCGGCGGCCGCCTCAAGGTACGAGAGCGAGCCCGGTGACCCCTCGTCGTAACTGATAACGCTCTGCCCGTAGCTCGGCGCCTCGCTAATGCGCACCGAGCGAGGAATGACGGTCGTGAGGGCTTGCTGGGGAAAGTGCTCGCGCACATCGTCGACGACCTGGTTGGCCAGGTTGGTACGAGAGTCGTACATCGTC
>CALRWH020000032.1:0-20214 GCA_943371805.1 Pseudomonas synxantha
CCATGAGTCGCTCGGCGTACAAGGCCCAGCCCTCGGCGTGGCCGCTCGTGCCCGCGAGGAGGCGCCGCCACGAGTTCAGCTGAGCGCGGTTGTACACGGCCTGGCCGATCTGCAGGTGGTGACCCGGAACGCCCTCGTGGTACACGGTGGTCGTTTCGCGCCAGGTGTCGAACTCGTCGACGCCCTCGGGGATGCTCCACCACATGCGGCCCGGTCGCGAGAAGTCATCGGTCGGACCCGTGTAGTAGATCGCCCCGCCCGGAGTCGGGGCGATCATGCACTCGAGCTCTTTCACGGGCTCGGGAATCTCGAAGTGCGTGCGCGAGAGATCGGCGATCGCGGTGTCGCTGAGGTTCTGCATCCAGGCTTTGAGGGCCTCGCGCCCGTGCAGCTTGCGCGAGGGGTCTTTCTCGAGGTGCGCGATGGCTTCGGCCACGCTCGCGCCCGGCAGAATCTCGCCGGCCACGCGCGTTTGCTCGGCGGTCATGCGCGCGAGCTCTTCGATGCCCCACTCGTAGGTTTCGTCGAGGTCGATCGTCGCGCCGAGAAAGCGTCGCGACATCAAGCCATAGAGGTCGCGACCAACTGCATCGTGCTCACGTGCCGCGGGCGCGAGCTCCCGCCAGAGAAAGACCGTGAACCGGGCATAGGCCTCGCTAGCAGCCGCAGCATTGCGCTCGAGGTCGGCTCGCAGTGCAGCCGGCACCTCACCGTCTAGGAGTTCGGCCCCCGCCGCAAAGCCCTGGAAGAAGCCATCACTTGAACCAATCCGCGCCGCCTGGAGTTGCACCTCTGTGACTTGTCGGCGCGCAGGAGTGTTGCCCGCGGCAATTCCCTCGCGCAAGGTCTCGGTGTAGCCGTCGAGCGCGCTGGCGACATTGCCGAGCTTGCGCGCGATGACCGCCCAGTCGTGCTCGGTCGCCGTAGGCATGAGGTCGAAGATCTCGCGGATGCTCTGCGCGGGTGACGCGATGACGTTGAGGTCGCGCTGATCCCACCCCGCTGCCGACAGTTCGAGATCGAGCGTGAGTTCGGCCGATAGATCGGTGATCGTCACCCGGTCCGTGTCATCGACAGGCGAGGCGGCGGCGAGCTGCGCGAGCGCTGCGCGCGCTGCCTGCTCGTACTGCTCACGCCCTACCGGCGACAAGTCTTGGAACTCGTCATGACGACCCTCGGCGCCGATGTAGATGCCCACATCGGGGCTCAGATCGACGAGCGTGGCCACCCACTGCTCGGCGATCGCGTCAACGGCGGTGGGAGTACGGTCGGCTGCGCTGTGTGACATGCCGTCGAGCCTAGTGCGCGGCCTCGTTCCAGTCGCGGCCCACGCCCACTTGAACCTCGAGAGGCACCGCGAGCTCGGCAGCAGAGCCCATGCGCGCGCGCACGATTGCCTCGAGGGCGTCGCGCTCACCGGGAGCGACCTCAAACACGAGTTCGTCGTGAACCTGCAACAGCATGCGCGAGCGGAGGGCATCCCGCGCCATATCGGCGGCGACACCATTCATGGCGATCTTCATGATGTCGGCAGCCGAGCCCTGAATCGGGGCGTTGAGAGCCTGTCGCTCGGCGTTCTCGCGCAGCACGCGGTTGGGGCTCTTCAGGTCGGGGAACTGGCGGCGGCGGCCGAAGATCGTTTCGGTATATCCGTCTTCTTTCGCCTGCGCCACAACGCTGCGCAAGTACTCACGAACAGCACCGAAACGGGCGAAGTAGTCGGTCATGAGCTGCTTGGCTTCGGCCGACTCGATGCGCAATTGCTTGCTGAGGCCGAACGCGCTGAGCCCGTAGGCGAGCCCGTAGCTCATGGCCTTGACCTTCGTGCGCATCTCGCTCGTGACATCGGCGGGCTCGACCCCAAAGATGCGTGCGCCGACAAAGCGGTGCAGGTCTTCGCCCGACCGGAACGCCTCGATGAGCCCTTCGTCGCCCGAGAGGTGGGCCATGATGCGCATTTCGATTTGCGAGTAGTCGGCTGTTAGCAGGCTCTCGAAGCCCTCCCCCGCCCGGAATGCGGCGCGGATGCGGTGGCCCACCTCGGTGCGCACGGGAATGTTCTGAAGGTTCGGGTCGGTCGAAGAGATGCGGCCCGTTGTCGTACCGGTTTGGTCGTACGTGGTGTGGATGCGCCCGTCGCTCGCGATCGCCGTCGTGAGGGTCTCGACAATCTGTCGCAACTTGGTCGCATCGCGGTGCTGCAGCAAGAGACCGAGGAAGGGGTGCGGATGCGCCTCCTGCAAATCGGCAAGAGCCGCGGCGTCGGTCGAGTACCCCGTCTTCGTCGCGCGGGTCTTGGGCATTCCCAGTTCGTCGAAAAGCACCTCTTGCAGTTGCTTGGGCGAGCCGAGGTTGACCTCTCGGCCGATTTCCGCGTAAGCCTGCAAGGCGAGCTGAGCGGTTGTCTCCCCCAGTTCGCTGTTGAGTGCGTCGAGCGCTGCTCGATCGACGGTGATTCCGGTGCGTTGCATGAGCGACAACACGGGCGCACTCGGGAGGTCGATCTCGGCGAGCACGCGCTCGCTCGTGTCGGGCAACGACTGTCGCTGCTCGGCGACAAGCCGGTGCACGAACCACGCGACCGTTGCCGGGCTGAGGCCCTCGGTGTCGGGCACAAGTTGGTTCGGGTCAGCTTGCGGCAGGGATTCGCCGAGAACGTCGTGCACGAGGTCGACGAGGTCGTACGACTTCGCACCCGGGCGTTCGAGCCACGCGGCAAGGCGGGTATCCCACACGACCCCGGCCAGCGGAATGTCGAGGGCCGCGAGCACCGTCGTGGCCGACTTCGAGTCGGCGAGGAGCTTTGGGGCATCGCTCGCCAGCCACGCTTCGAGGGCGGCATAGTCGGGCCGGTGCGCGGCCCAGTTGACCTGCACGGTCTCGGTTGCGGTCGCGAGACCGAAAGCAGCGAGCTGACCGTGGGGGGCATCCACGATCACGGCGACCTCGTGGCCAGCCGTTGACGCCAGCCACGTCGCGAGCTCTTCGTCGACGAGGGTGCGCACGATCGGTAGGTCGGTGCGGGGGGCGGCTTCGGCTGGCTCGCCCATGTCGGCGCCCTCGGCTTCAGCGATCTTGAGCACCCGTTCGGTGAGCGTGCGGAACTGCAAACGCTCGAAGACCTGCTTGACAGCCGGCACATCCATCGGCCTGCGGTCGAGGTCGTGCGGGCCGACCGGCAGTTCGAGATCGGTCACGAGACGGTTGAGTCGACGATTGCGCTCGGCGCGTTCGCGCTGCTCGCGAAGATTAGTACCAACGACGCCACCGATCTCGTCGATGTGTTCCCACAGCCCATCGAGCGAGCCGTACTGGGTAATCCACTTGACGGCCGTTTTCTCGCCGACCTTGTCGATGCCCGGCAGGTTATCGCTCGTCTCACCAACGAGGGCCGCGATTTCGGGGTACTGCTCGGGATTGATCCCGTACCGCTCGCGGACGGCCTCGGGGTCGTAGCGCTTGAGCTCGGCGACTCCCCGCGCGTTGGGATAGAGCAGAGTGACGTCGTCTGTCACAAGTTGAATCGTGTCGCGGTCGCCCGAGACGACGAGCACCCGAAAACCCTCCGCGGCCGCGCGCGTAGCGAGCGTCGCGAGGATGTCGTCGGCCTCGAAGTCTTCTTTCGTGATGGTTGGGATGCTCATTGCCGCGAGTGCCTCTTGTAGCAGGGGCACTTGCCCCTTGAACTCGGGGGGCGTCTCGCCACGGGTGCCCTTGTACTCGGGGTACTCGCGCGTGCGGAATGAGTAGCGAGAGATGTCAAAGGCAACCGCCACGTGGGTCGGCTTCTCTTTCGCTAGCAAGCTCAAGAACATCGACAGAAAGCCGTGGATGGCATTGGTGTGTTGGCCATCGCGCGTGACGAAACTGTCGATCGGAAGCGCATAGAACGCGCGAAAGGCCAGCGAGTGGCCGTCGACGATGAGAAGGGTAGGCTTTGCGGAGTCCGTCACGGGGCCAGCCTAGCGACGCGCGCCGACGCGGTGGCCCTGAGCAGAACACCCGCCGAACTCCCGCGAACGCCGAGGACTCCATGACGCTGCTGCCCCCCGACCTCGACCCCGAGCTCTATGAGCGTCTCGTCTCGACCGGAGGCGGTGCGCTGTGCCAAAAGATGGGCATCGAATTTCTCGAGCTCTCGGCAGAACGTTCGGTAGCGACGATGCCCGTCGCCGGAAACACCCAAGTGATCGGGCTGTTGCACGGCGGTGCTCACGTGGTGCTCGGTGAAAGCCTCGGCTCGATCTCGTCGGCCATTCACGCCGGAGCGGGGCGCTATGCCGTTGGCATCGAAATCAACGCGACCCACAGTCGATCGATCACGGAAGGGCTCGTTACCGCGACCTGCACGGCACTTGTACTGGGCCGCACACTGTGCACCCACGAGATCGTCATGACCGACGACCGGGGCCGGCGGCTTTCAACGGTGCGCATGACCAACATGCTGCGCGACCGCTGACGAGCTACTCGTCGCTCGTGGCGCCCTCGTCGCCGGCGGGCTTTTTCGGAGCGTCTTTCTTCGACGCCAACTGGTCGATGATCGCCTGCGCGACGGCCTGCATGGTCGTGCGACGGTCCATCGACGCCTTCTGAATCCAGCGGAAGGCTTCCGGCTCGGTGAGCCCCATTCGCTCGTTGAGCAAACCCTTGGCCCGATCAACGAGCTTGCGCGTCTCGAAACGTTCGACGAGGTCGGCGACCTCGGCCTCAAGAGTCAGAATCTGCTGATACCGGCTGAGCGCTACTTCGATCGCCGGCAGAAGGTCATTGGGCGTGAAGGGCTTCACGACGTAAGCGAGAGCGCCCGCCTCGACAGCCTGCTCAACGAGCTCTTTCTGGCTGAAGGCGGTGAGCAGCACGACAGGAGCGATGTGGTTCTCGCTCAGCCGCTTGGCGGCTTCAATGCCGTCGAGCTGCGGCATGCGGATGTCCATGATCACGAGATCGGGGCGAAGTTCGGTCGCGAGCGCAACGGCCGTTTCACCGTCACCCGCCTCGCCCACAACATCAAAGCCGTTGTCGCGCAGAATCTCGACGATGTCCATGCGAATCAGCGACTCATCTTCAGCGACGACGACACGACGGGGGGCTGCTGCAGACATATCCTGGTCACTCACCCGACCGAGCCTACGGTATCGTCAGTGCCCGAGGGTTGAGTTAACCCGAGCCGGCTTGGCGGAATGGTAGACGCGGCGCACTCAAAATGCGTTGTCCGTGAGGACGTGTGGGTTCGAGTCCCACAGCCGGTACAAGGAAAGATGAGGGCCCGCATCCATCAGGATGCGGGCCCTCATTCGTGACGATGGACGATCAGTCGGAGTGGTCGCCACTCTCCCAGACCGGAGCCGCCGCGTTGATCGCGTCGCCAACGACGTGCACGCGCAGGTCGTTGGTCGAACCGGCGATTCCGGGAGGCGAACCCGAGATGACGACGACCTTGTCACCAACCTCGGCGAGGCCCTCTCGCAAGAGAACCTCGTCAACCTGGCGGTACATGGCGTCGGTGTGGGTCACGCGCTCGACGAGGAACGACTCGATGCCCCACGTGAGCGACATGCGGCGCGCGATGGCCTCAGAGGGCGTAAACGCCTTCATCGGGATGCGGAACCGCAGCCGCGACATGCGACGAGCCGAGTCGCCCGACTCGGTGAAGACGCACACGTACTTGGCCTCGACGAAGTCAGCGACCTCTGCGGCTGCCAGAGTAATCGCACCGCCCTGCGTGCGAGGCTTCGTGCCCAGCGGAGGAATGCGCTCGAGACCGTGCTCTTCGGTCGACGCGACGATGCGGGCCATGGTCGACACCGTGATGACCGGGAACTCACCCACGCTCGTCTCACCGCTCAACATCACGGCGTCGGCGCCGTCGAGAACGGCGTTCGCCACATCGGAGGTTTCGGCGCGCGTCGGAATCGGATTGCTGATCATCGACTCGAGCATTTGCGTCGCCACGATGACCGGCTTGGCCATACGGCGGGCGAGCTCAACGGCGCGCTTCTGCACGATCGGCACGGCTTCGAGCGGAAGCTCAACGCCGAGGTCTCCGCGCGCCACCATGATGCCGTCGAAGGCCTCGATGATCTCTTCGAGGGCATCCACCGCCTGAGGCTTCTCGATCTTGGCGATGACCGGAACGGTCACGCCCTCTTCGCGCATGATCTCGTGAACCCGCGTGACGTCGGATGCGTTTCGCACGAACGAGAGCGCGATGTAGTCGGCGCCGAGCTTGAGGCCCCAGCGCAAGTCATCTTCGTCTTTCTCCGACAGGGCAGGAACGTTGACGGCAACGCCCGGGAGGTTGATGCCCTTGTTGTTCGAGACAGGGCCCGCGACGATGACCTGCGTGCGCACACGTACGCCATCGGTGTCGAGCACCTGTACCTTGACCTTGCCGTCGTCGATGAGCAAGTAGTCGCCCGGCTTGACATCAGCGGGAAGTCCCTTGAAGGTCGTGCCGACAAGCTCTTTCGTGCCGACGACGTCTTCGGTCGTGATCGTGAAGATGTCGCCCTCAGCGAGATCGTGCGGGCCGTTCTCGAACTTTCCGAGGCGAATCTTGGGGCCCTGCAGGTCAACGAGCACGGCGACCGGGCTGCCCGCGTCGGCCGCCGCCTGTCGTACGTTGCGATAGACCTCTTCGTGCACCTCGTAGCTACCGTGGCTGAGGTTCATGCGGGCGACGTTGACGCCCGCTTCGATGATGGCCCGAATGTTCTCATAGCTGGATGTCGCCGGCCCGAGGGTGGCAACGATCTTTGCGCGTCTCATGGTGTCCTTCAGTGGGGGGTGGTGGTAGAGGTGATGCGGGTGTGTCAGACGGTGAGTGGCTTGTCAGTCGCGCGAACGGGAGCCGGAAGGTCGCTCGCGCCTTGCAGGTAGGTGTCAACGGCAGCAGCAACAGCGCGACCTTCGGCGATCGCCCAGACGATGAGCGAGGCACCACGACCGGCGTCTCCCGCGACGAAGACGCCGCTCTCACCGGTCGTGTAGTCAGCCTCACGCATGACGGCGCCAGAACCGTCGAACGGGAGGCCCAATTGCTCGTCAAGGGTTCCGCGTGCCGCGCCCGTGAAGCCAAGCGCGAGCAGCACGAGGTCGGCCGGAATCTCACGCTCGGTACCCGCTTTGGGCACGCGACGACCATCGAGATACTCGGTCTCGGCAACCCGCAACGCCCGCACTTCGCCCGCGTCGGTCGTCAAGAACTCGACGGTCGAGGCGAGGTACATGCGTTCGCCTCCCTCTTCGTGGGCGCTTTGCACCTCAAAGAGGGTTGGTTGCACGGGCCACGGCTGCGACTCGGGTCGTTCATGCGGGGGCTGCTTGCCGATGGCCAGGTTGGTGACGCTCAGGGCGCCCTGGCGGTGGGCGGTACCGATGCAGTCTGCGCCGGTGTCGCCACCACCCAACACCACAACGTGCTTGCCTTCGGCCGTGATCTGGTTGCCCACCGAGTCGCCCGCTTGAACGCGGTTCGACTGCGTGAGGTAGTCCATGGCGAAGTGGATGCCCAAGGCATCCCGCCCCGGAATAGCAAGGTCACGCGGCTCCGGCGCACCGGTCGCGATCACGACGGCGTCGTAGCGCGTACGCAACTCGTCCCACGTGATATCGACGCCGATCTCAACGCCGGCGCGGAACCGCGTGCCTTCCGCTTGCATTTGCGTGAGACGGGCATCCAGATGCCGCTTCTCCATCTTGAAGTCGGGGATGCCGTACCGCAGCAATCCCCCAATACGGTCATCTTTCTCAAAGACGGCGACCGTGTGGCCGACACGGGTCAGCTGCTGTGCGGCGGCGAGGCCGGCGGGGCCTGAGCCCACAACGGCAACGGTCTTGCCGGTGAGACGCTCGGGCGGCAACGGTTGAACCCATCCGTTGTTCCACGCGTTTTCGATGATCGACGCTTCGACCTGTTTGATCGTGACTGCCGGTTGGTTGATGGCCAGCACGCACGACGACTCGCACGGCGCGGGGCACAGCTTGCCCGTGAACTCGGGAAAGTTGTTGGTCGCGTGAAGGCGCTCAATGGCTTGCCGGCCTTCGCCGCGCCAGGTCAAGTCATTCCATTCGGGGATCAGGTTGCCGAGCGGGCATCCCTGATGACAGAACGGAACGCCGCAGTCCATGCAGCGACCAGCTTGCCGACGCAGTACACCGGGATCGCCCTGCTCGTAGACCTCTTTCCAGTCCATGAGCCGCAAGGGCACCGGTCGGCGCGGCGGCAGCTCGCGCTCAGGAACCGTGATGAAGCCACGGGGATCAGCCACCGGTCACCTCCAAGATGCGGCCCCACACAACGTCACCGTCGGGGTCGAGGCCTTCGTCGAGAGCAGTCTGTCGGGTTGCGAGCACTGCCGCATAGTCGCGCGGCAGAACCTTCACAAACCGATCGAGTGCCGAATCGAGGTCGGCAAGCAAACGCGCCGCGACGGCCGACTCGGTCTCGTCGAGGTGGCGACGCAAGAGATCGGTAACGATCACGCGGTCATCGGCGTCGAGCGGCGAAAGCTCAAGCTCGCCGCTTGCAAGAGCATCACTGTTGACGCGTTCTCGACGAAGGTCGAGCACATAAGCAGTGCCACCCGACATGCCGGCACCCAAGTTGCGACCGGTCGCACCAATGATCATCGCGGTGCCGCCTGTCATGTACTCGAGCGCGTGGTCACCGACACCCTCGACGACCGCGGTTGCGCCGGAGTTTCGAACGAGGAATCGTTCGCCAACGATGCCGCGAATGAACAACTCACCGCTCGTCGCTCCATAGCCGATGACGTTTCCCGCGATCACATTGCGCTCGGCGTGGAAGACGGCGTCGCGCGTCGGACGCACGATCACGCGACCACCCGAGAGACCCTTACCGACGTAGTCATTGCTGTCGCCGTAGAGCCGCAGCGTGATGCCCCCGGGCATGAACGCACCGAGGCTTTGGCCGGCCGAACCTGTCAGGGTGACGTCGATCGTGTCGGTCGCAAGTCCGTGCTCGCCGTGCAGCTTGGTCACATGGTGGCCCAGCATCGTGCCGACGGCCCGTTCGGTATTGCGAATCGGGAGATCGATGCGAACGGGAGCACCGTGCTGCAGAGCGTCAGCGCTGAGTCGAATGAGCTCGTTGTCGAAATGCTCGTCGAGTTCGTGATCTTGTTGTTCACGCTTGGTGCGCGGCGCGTCATCGGCGAAAACCGGACCGGCAAGAATCGGCGACAGGTCGAGACCGTCGGCCTTCCAATGCCGCACGGCCCGGTCGACGTCGAGCAAGTCGGCGCGACCGATCGCTTCTTCGAGCGTGCGGAATCCGAGCTCAGCGAGGTACTCGCGCACCTCCTGCGCCAAGAACTCCATGAAGGTAATGACGAACTCGGGCGTACCCGTGAAGCGCTTGCGCAACTCGGGGTTCTGCGTGGCGACACCAACAGGGCACGTGTCGAGGTGACACACGCGCATCAAGATGCAGCCCGAAACGACCATGGGGGCCGTGGCAAAGCCGTACTCCTCAGCACCCAACAACGCAGCGATGATGACGTCACGGCCGGTCTTCATCTGGCCATCAGCCTGCACCGTCACGCGCCCGCGCATGTTGTTGAGCATGAGCGTCTGTTGCGCTTCAGCAAGCCCGAGCTCCCACGGCGTGCCCGCGTGCTTGAGCGAGTTGAGCGGGCTCGCCCCCGTGCCGCCGTCGTGGCCCGAGATGAGCACAACGTCGGCTTTGGCCTTCGCAACGCCCGCGGCGACCGCTCCGATTCCCGACTGGCTCACGAGCTTCACGTGAACGCGCGCGGCAGGGTTGGCCCGCTTGAGGTCGAAGATCAGTTGCTTCAGGTCTTCGATCGAGTAGATGTCGTGGTGCGGCGGCGGAGAGATAAGGCCCACTCCCGCTGTGCCGTGACGCAGCCGGGCGATCCACGGGTAGACCTTGTTGGCGGGCAGCTGGCCGCCCTCGCCAGGCTTCGCGCCCTGGGCCATCTTGATCTGGATGTCATCCGCGTGGGTCAGGTACAGGCTCGTGACACCAAATCGACCCGATGCCACCTGCTTGATCGCACTGCGCTTTTCGGGGTCGAGCAATCGCTCGGGGCTCTCCCCGCCCTCACCCGTATTGCTGCGACCGCCAATGCGGTTCATCGCGATGGCGAGCGTCTCGTGCATTTCAGGGCTGATGGCGCCCATGCTCATCGCGCCGGTCGTGAATCGACGGATGATCGACTCAACCGACTCGACCTCATCGAGCGGCACAGGCGTGCGCCCTTCTGTCTTGAAGCGGAACAACCCGCGCAGCGTCATCAGGTTCTCGGCCTGGTCGTCGACTGCCTTGGTGTAATCGCGGAAGATGTCGTAGCGCTTCGCCCGTGTCGCGTGCTGCAAGCGGAACACCGTCTCGGGGTTGAACAGGTGGGGCGGGCCTTCACGCCGCCACTGATACTCGCCACCGGTTTGCAACCGCTCGTGCGGATTCACGGGTGCACTCGTCGGATACGCGAGTGCGTGGCGTTGGGCGTTCTCTGCCGCGATGGTGTCCATTCCCACTCCCCCGAGCACGCTGGAGGTACCCGTGAAGTAGCGGTCGACGAACTCCTGATCGAGACCCACAGCCTCGAAGGCTTGAGCACCCGCGTAGGAGCCCACGGTCGAAATGCCCATCTTCGACATGATCTTCAGCACGCCCTTACCGAGCGCCTTGATGACGTTGCGCACGGCCTTCTCGGGTGTGATTCCCGTGATCATTCCCGACCGGACGAGGTTCTCGACCGTCTCCATTGCGAGGTACGGGTTGATCGCCGACGCTCCGTACCCGATCAGCACGGCGCAGTGGTGGACCTCGCGCACGTCGCCCGCTTCAACGATGAGACCAACCTGCATGCGCTTCTCGGTGCGAATGAGGTGGTGGTGAACCGCAGCAAGCATGAGGAGTGACGGAACGGGGGCCAGATCAGCCGTCGAGTCGCGGTCGCTCAAGACGATGAACTCTGCGCCATCGGCAATGGCCTCATCGACCTCATCGCACATGGCGGCAATGCGCTTTTCCAGTGCCTTCGGGCCCTTGTCGACTCGATAGAGGCCCTTGATCGTCGTGGTGAGCGAACTGCCCGGCCGCGGGTCAATGTGCTGAATCTTCGCGAGTTCGTCGTTATCGATGATCGGAAAGTCGAGCACAACCTGGCGCGCGTGTCGTGGTGTGGCCTCGAGCAGGTTTCGCTCGGGCCCGAGCCCGAGGCTCATCGAGGTCACGACCTCTTCGCGAATCGAGTCAAGCGGTGGGTTGGTCACTTGAGCGAACTGCTGCGTGAAGTAATCGAACAGCAAACGCGCCCGGTCGCTCAGCACGGCAATAGGGGTATCTGAACCCATTGCTCCGAGCGGCTCGGTACCCGCTTTGGCCATCGGAGACAGCAAGATGCGCACTTCTTCTTCGGTGTAGCCGAAGGTGCGCTGGCGTCGAACGATCGATGCCGGCGTGTGCACGATGTGCTCGCGTTCGGGCAGGTCTTTCAGGTGGATGCGCTGACCGCGAAGCCACTCGCCCCACGATTCGAGACCGGCGAGCTGCGACTTGATCTCATCGTCTTCGATGAGTCGACCATCAGCGGTGTCGACGAGGAACATCTTGCCGGGGCGCAGTCGGCCCTTACGAACGATGCGGCTGGGCTCGATGTCGAGAACGCCGATCTCGCTCGCCAGAACGACAAGCCCGTCGTCGGTGACGACGAAGCGACCAGGGCGCAGGCCATTGCGGTCGAGCGTCGCACCCACGAGCGAGCCGTCGGTGAAGACGAGCGCTGCCGGGCCATCCCATGGCTCCATGAGCATGCCGTGGTACTCGTAGAAGTCACGCAGCGCCGGGTCGATGTCGGTCTGGTTCTCCCACGCCTCGGGCACCATCATCATGATCGCGTGTGGCAGCGAACGGCCGCCAAGGGTCAAGAGCTCGACAACCTCGTCAAACGACGCGGAGTCACTCGCTCCGGGAGTGACGATCGGGAACACATCGCGCAAGTCGCCGAACAGGTCAGAGCGCAGTTGCGACTGGCGAGCGCGCATCCAGTTGCGGTTGCCTTGCACGGTGTTGATTTCGCCGTTGTGCGCGATTGACCGGAACGGCTGCGCGAGGGGCCACGAGGGGAACGTGTTGGTCGAATACCGCGAGTGCACGAGGGCGAGTTTCGAGGTGAAGCGTTCGTCGCTCAGATCGGGATAGAACGGCTCGAGCTGCAGTGTCGTGACCATGCCCTTGTAGACGAGCGTGCGGCACGACAGCGAAGGAAAGTACGAGCCGAGCTCGCGCTCGGCGCGCTTGCGTGCGCGGAAGGTTTGGCGGTCAAGAGCGATTCCGGCGAGGGGAACCCCGGCGTCATCGGTGCGTGTAGAGCGAACGACCAGTTGCTCAAAAGCGGGCATCGCGGCGCGTGCGAGGTTTCCGATGTGCTCGTCATCCGTCGGCACGACACGCCAGCCAAGAACCTCGAGACCTTCGGAGGTCACGATGGCTTCGATTCCCGCCTTCTCACGAGCACGCTCGTCGTCATCGACGGGCAAGAAGGCGGTGCCGATGGCGTACTGGCCCACGGGCGGCAACGAGAACGGCACAACGGCGCGCAAGAACGCGTCGGGAATCTGCGTGATGATGCCCGCACCGTCGCCCGTGCCGGCGTCGGAGCCGACCGCGCCGCGGTGCTCGAGATTGCGAAGCGCTTCGAGGGCGGTCTGAATGATGTCGTGGCCCGCGGTTCCGCGCAGCGTCGCCACCATGGCGAGACCGCACGCATCGTGCTCGCGGCGTGGGTCGTACATGCCCTGCGCCGTGGGAACGGCAGAGAACCTCTGCATCGGGGATGTGAGTTCCATCGTGTTCGTCCTCACGTAGTTGCGGTAACCGTGTGGGACGTCGCTGGCCCGAGGGGAAGGGAAGAACGCGCGAAGCGCGCCGCAATTGCCAGATCGAGTGTGGTGGCGATCTTCATGGCCGCCCGCTGTGCTCGGTGAGCATCAGGCGTGGCGTTACGGCTTCGCGGAAGACTCGCTTGTGGCGTCAGTCGAACCGGGAGCACCGGCGACAACGGCAGCCTCATTGCTGTCGTTATCGGAGTCGGTGTAGACGTCTTCGGAGTCTACCCCAGCCTCTGGCGTCCACTCCCGACCCGCGACATAGGGCGAGGGTTCGAGCCCCGTGTGGCGACGCGACTGTACGACGATGATCAGGATTCCGATGACGACGGCGATCCATGCACCCCACACATTGACGCGGATGCCCAAGAAGAGCTCGCTGGGGTCGAGGCGAATCGTCTCGAAGACGCTGCGTCCGGCGCCGTACCAGATCAGGTAGATGCCCAGCTGCTTGCCCCACTGCACCGTGAGGCGGCGAGCCAGAAGCAGAATGACGATCGCGCCCGTGACGTTCCAGACGATCTCGTAGAGGAACGTGGGGTGAAAGAGCACATCGTCAGGAAGGCCGACCGGAATAGCGTCGTTCGGCCGGTCGATCTCGAGGCCCCACGGCAGATCGGTCGGCAGACCGAACAGCTCTTGGTTGAACCAGTTGCCGAGTCGACCAAAGGCTTGTGCCAGCAAGAGGCCGGGCGCGAGCGCGTCGGCAAACGACCAGAAGCGGATGCCCGTCACGCGGCAGCCGATCCAGACCCCAAGGGCGCCACCGATGAGGGCGCCGAAGATGGCCAGTCCGCCCTCCCAGATGTACAGGGTTTTGAGAAGGTCAGCACCCTCGAAGAAGTAATCGTCCGGGTGAGTGAGTACGTGGTAGACGCGGCCACCGACGATGCCGAAGGGCACAGCGAAGAGCGCGATGTCGAGGGTGATCCACGGCTCTGCCCCGCGCGCGGTCAACCGGTGGTTCGTCAACACCACCGCCACGACGATGCCGAGAAGAATGCAGATGGCGTAGGCGTAGATGTTGACGTCAAACCCGAACCACGTGAGTCCGATGTCGCGCAACCACTGCCCGAGGTTGAATACCTGCCATTCGGCAGGGGGGCTCGGGATGCTCAGGGGCTGGATCACGTCAAGAACCTTTCGCGGGGCAGTGAAGCACAGACAATCGGAGCAAGCCTAGCGCCGTGCACCGGCTGAAAGTTCAGCCGCAACGGCGGCCACTTCGGCAACGCCGCCTTGCTCGAGGGCAGCAACCAAGCGAGAGCCGACGATCGCGCCGTCGGCATAGCTGAGAACGTCGGCGACCTGATCGGCCGTCGAAATGCCCAGACCGACGCACGCGCTCGTTGAGCCAGCATCGCGCAAGCGCGAGACCACGCTGCGGGCAGCCTTGTCGACGTCATCGCGCGCCCCGGTGATGCCCATCGTTGAAACGGCATAGACAAAACCGCGACTACTGTCGACCGCTTGCTTCATGCGCGCGTCACTCGACGACGGAGCGGCAAGAAAGACTCGATCGAGGTCGTGAGACTGTGACGCGGCCATCCACTCGGCGGCCTCATCGGGAATCAGGTCGGGAGTAATGAGACCCGCTCCCCCAGCGTTCTGCAGGTCAGTCGCAAAGCGTTCGACGCCATACTGCACGACGGGGTTCCAGTAGGTCATGACAAGCAAAGGCGCGTCGACGCGGGCACGAATGCGTTCGACGGCCTCGAAGCCGTGGCGCAAGCGAAAACCGTTGCGCAGTGCGGTCTGGGTGGCTCGCTGAATCGTGAGGCCGTCCATCACGGGATCGCTGTACGGGAGTCCTAGCTCGACAATGTCAACGCCGTTCTCGACGAGTGCGACCGCGGCATCGACGCTTGCGTCGAGCGACGGAAAGCCCACGGGCAAGTAGCCGATGAGCGCGCCTGACGCCTCATCATTTCGCGTGCGAATGACGTCAGCGACGGCGCTCATGAGTGATCCCCCGATGCCGACTTCTCAGCAGCAGCGTCGAGCAGGCCAAAGTAACGCGCTGCCGTTTCCATGTCTTTATCACCGCGGCCGCTGAGCGACACGAGCACGATGCCATCCGGCCCCAACTCGCGACCGAGTTCGAGCGCGCCGTGCAGAGCGTGCGCCGTTTCGATGGCGGGGATGATGCCTTCGGTGCGGCTGAGCAGGCGGAGGGCATCCATCGCCTGCGCGTCGGTGACGGGGCGATACTCGGCGCGACCGATCGACGCCAGCCACGCGTGTTCAGGGCCGACGCCGGGGTAATCAAGGCCCGCGGAGATGGAGTGGGACTCCATGGTCTGACCGTCGTCGTCTTGCAGCATGAGGCTCTTGGCCCCGTGCAACACTCCGGTGCGCCCCTTCGTGATTGTCGCGGCGTGAAACAGCGTGTCGACACCGTCACCGGCTGCCTCGTTGCCGACCAGACGCACGTTCTCGTCATCGAGAAAGGCGTGGAAGATACCCATGGCGTTGCTGCCACCGCCAACACACGCCACCACAGCGTCAGGCAGGCGGCCCGTGAGCGCGAGAACCTGCGCCCGCGCCTCGACACCGATGACCGAGTGGAAGTCGCGCACCATCGTCGGGAACGGGTGGGGACCCGCGACGGTCCCGAGCAAGTAGTGCGTGTTTTCGACGTTGGCGACCCAGTCACGCAACGCTTCGTTGATGGCGTCTTTGAGGGTGCGGGATCCGACGGTCACCGGAACCACCTCGGCGCCCAAGAGCTTCATGCGCGCGACATTGAGTGCTTGGCGCTCGGTGTCGACCTCGCCCATGTAGACGACGCACTCAAGACCGAACAGCGCCGCAGCCGTGGCGCTCGCAACGCCGTGCTGCCCCGCTCCCGTCTCGGCGATGATGCGCGTCTTGCCCAGCCGCTTGGCCAGGAGTGCCTGACCCAGCACGTTGTTGATCTTGTGGCTGCCCGTGTGGTTGAGGTCTTCGCGCTTGAGAATGATGCGGGCGCCGCCCGCGTGCTCGCTGAACCGTCGTGCCTCGGTGATGATCGACGGCCGGCCGGTGTAGCTGCGGTGCAACTCCGCAAGCTCGGCCGCAAAGGCGGGGTCAACGCGCGCGGCCTGATAGGCAGCGTCGAGTTCATCGAGAGCGGCGATCAGTGACTCGGGCACAAAGCGCCCGCCGAACTCACCGAAGTAGGGGCCGACCTGTTCGCGCAGTTTCATGAGACCGCCAGATATTCGTTGAGAGTGGCAACAGGGTCGCCACCGGTGACTAGAGCTTCGCCGACCAGCACCACATCGGCTCCTGCTCGACGGTAGTGCTCGACGTCTGCGACCGAGCTGACCGCCGATTCGGCAATGCGCACGGTGCCGTCGGGAATGCTCGGCGCGAGTCGCCCAAACAAGTCACGATCGAGTTCGAACGTGCTGAGGTCTCGAGCGTTCACGCCGATCACTGCAGCTCCGAGGTTGACGGCACGGCGTACTTCGTCAGCGTCGTGCGTTTCGACGAGGGGCGTCATGCCAAGGTCGAGAATGAGCCGGTGCAATTCGCTCAGCGTGGCATCGTCGAGTGCGGCGACGATGAGCAACACGAGGTCGGCACCGGCAGCCCTCGCCTCGAACACCTGGTACGGCTCGGCGATGAAGTCTTTGCGGAGTACCGGCACGCGCACAGCGGCTCGCACGGCTTCGAGATCAGCGAGACTGCCGCCAAATCGACGCTCTTCGGTGAGCACACTGATGGCGGATGCCCCACCCTCGGCATACTGCCGCGCGAGCACAGCAGGATCGGGGATGCTCGCGAGCGGACCGCGCGAGGGGCTCGCACGCTTGACTTCGGCGATCACCTTGACGTGCTCTCCACGCTCGAGCGCCGCACGCGCGTCGAGGGCGGGAAGGGCCGCTATAGCGAGACGCTCAACCTCAGCGAGCGATCGGCTTTCACGCCGTCGGGCCGCGTCGTCGAGCGCGCCGGCGACGAGACCGGCGAGCACCTAGGAGTGCGCCTTCGGCGTGAACTTGGGGCCCTTCACGCCATAGCCAGCCTTGGCCATGAGGCCGCCGACGGCCCAGCCCACGAGCACAAGAGCGGCGCTCGCCCAGACGAGCCACTCGATGGCAAAGAAAAAGGCGACCGTGCCAATCGTGAAGCCGATGAGCATGATCGTCACGGCGGTCCAGGCAGCGGGTGAGTCGCCGTGGCCGGGGTCGTTCTGCGCGTTCATCGTCACTCCTGGATGGTCGGTCGTTGCCGAGTCAGTCTATCGTGCCGTCGGGTCGTCACCGTCGCTCAACGCGTCCCACGCGTCGAGTCGTTCGGTTCGCGAATCGACCGAGCCGCTGGCAAACGTCACGGTGTCGAATCGCCGCGTTCGCTGCGGCCATCGGGATGCTGTCAGTGCGATCGCGACGCCGATCACCATCCCGGCGGCTCCTGCCACCATCGCAACCCATGGCCATGCCGATACCGTGCTGGACTCGACGAGCGCCCGCACCGAGTCCAGACCGTCGACCCCTGTTGCCGCGGTGAGGGGACCGAGAGACGCGGCAACCGGGTCACTGATCGCCAGTACCCCCGAAGCAATGAGTCCGGCGCCTAGAAGTGACTGCAACAGACCCAGAATGATGCGAAAGACGAGGCCCGCCAGAGTCAAGGCCCCGACAAGCGCGAGACCGGCGAGGGCAAAGGGCGGCACGGCGGGAGCCGCGGCATCCCCCGCCGCCACGATCATGCGTCCGTCGGCCAGCTCAAGCGTGACCCACGGCTGCGTCCACGCGAGCAGGGCGGCCGAAGCCACCCCGACCGGAAGCAAAAGGGCCAGCAGCCGAACGCGTCGACCATCGGTCATCAGGCGCTCCCTCGCGTCAAGGCGTTAGCAATCGCGACCGCCCGCAGCGGCGCGGCGGCTTTCGAGAGCGTCTCTTGAAACTCGGTCTGCGGCACAGAGTCGGCGACAAGCCCGGCTCCCGCTTGCACACGAGCAACCCCATCGGCGAGAAACGCCGTACGAATGGCGATGGCCAGGTCAAGGTCACCCGAGAAGGCGAAGTAGCCCACCACACCGCCATACACGCCTCGCCGCGCGGGCTCGAGTTCATCGATGATCTCGAGAGCGCGTGGTTTGGGGGCGCCACTGAGCGTGCCGGCAGGAAACGTTGCCCGAAACACGTCGATGGGCGTGACGTCATCTCGGAGGTCGCCCTCGACGCTCGACACGAGGTGCATGATGTGGCTGAATCGCTCGACCTGCATGAACTCGGTGACCTCGACGCTCCCAGCACGGCAGACCTTCGAGAGGTCGTTGCGGCCCAAGTCAACGAGCATGAGGTGCTCGGCCTGCTCTTTGTGGTCGGCCAGCAACTCGTCGGCGAGTTCTCCATCGCGTTCCGGGCTCTCGCCGCGGGGCCGAGAACCGGCGATCGGATGCGTGTAGACGCGACCATCGGTGACCTTGACGAGCGCCTCGGGTGAGGATCCGACAATCGCGTACGGGCTGCCATCGGCCGTCTCGAGCGCGAGAGCGTACATATAGGGCGACGGATTGAGCGCACGCAACACTCGGTACACATCGAGCGGGCTCGCCGTGAGCTCGTGATCGAAGCGCTGAGCGACGACGACTTGAAAGACGTCACCATCGCGAATGAAGTCTTTCGACTTTTCGACCGCTGCCAAGAACTCCGCGGGCGTCGACCGATGGTGCGGATGAGGAACGGTGTCGAGGTCGATGCGCGCGATGCTCGGCTCAGCGGGGGCGGCAAGAGCGGCTTCGAGGGCATCGAGCCGCGCTTGGGCATCCGCCCACAGGGTCTCGTCATCGTGGGTACCGTCAGCGAGAACGCTCGCGATGAGCGAGACGGTGCCTTGGCGGTGATCCATGACGATGAGCTCACTCACAAACGCCATCGCGAGTTCGGGGCACGGAAAGTCGGTCGCGGGAGCATGGGGCAAATGCTCCACCTGGCGAACGGCATCCCACCCGATGAACCCCACGAGGCCACCGGTGAGGGGCGGGTGCTCGGGGTTTTCGGGCGAGCGCCAGCGTGCGTAGAGAGCGTCGAGGGCTGCGAGGGTCGTGCTCGGCATGGCTCCGCCGAAGGCGCGATCGGCATCGATCGAACCGGCAAGCCACGTGGCTGCTCCCCCGCTTTCGGTGAGCACACCAAATGACCGCACTCCCACGAAGGAATACCGTGACCAGATTCCGCCCTGCTCGGCCGACTCCAGCAAGAACGTGCCTGTGCGCCCCTCAGCGAGCGAGCGGTACAAGCCGACCGGCGTCAGCGCGTCGGCAAAGAGAGTGCGGATGACCGGCACCACGCGCGCGTCGCGAACCTGCTGCGCAAACTCATCGCGCGTCGTTTCGCTCATGCCGGGGCTCCGATCATGGGTGTTAGAGGGTCGACATCGAAACACGAGCGGGCACCCGTGTGGCACGCAACACCCACCTGATCAACCGACACGAGCACGGTGTCTCCGTCGCAGTCGAGCGCTGCTCCGCGCACGTATTGCACGTGCCCGCTCGTGTCGCCCTTGCGCCAGAACTC
This sequence comes from Pseudomonas synxantha, assembly GCA_943371805.1. Taxonomy (GTDB): domain Bacteria; phylum Actinomycetota; class Actinomycetes; order Actinomycetales; family Microbacteriaceae; genus Microcella. Next base: position 19,392 of record CALRWH020000032.1, read on the forward strand.
TTGACGCGAGCGGCTCCAGAAGGTGACGCGACCCTCGGTCAAGGTTCGGCGCAACGCTTCTGCGTTCATCCACCCCACCATGAGCACTTCGCGGGTGTCGTGCTGTTGGATGACGGCGGGCAGCAACCCGGCCGCATCGAACCGCACGCGCGCGGTCACCGCCTCAACGTCGAGCTCGCTCATCGCACGCTCATCCCTTCTGCACGCAGCGCATCCTTGACCTGACCCACCGTGAGCTCGGCGTTGTGGAACACGCTCGCTGCCAGCACGGCATGCGCGCCGGCCATCACGGCAGGAGCGAAATGCTCAAGGGCACCCGCACCTCCCGATGCGACCACCGGCACCGTCGCCGACTCCGCGACAGCGGTGATGAGCTCAAGGTCAAAGCCACTCTTGGTTCCGTCAGCGTCGATCGAGTTCACGAGCAACTCACCGGCGCCACGCTCGATCGACTCGCGGGCCCAGGCAATCGCGTCGATGGTGGTTCGCTCGCGACCACCGTGCGTCGTCACGACGAACCCGCTGGGAGCGGTCGCATCGCGCGTGACATCGAGCGAGAGCACGCACACTTGAGCGCCAAAGCGATCAGCGATCTCATCGATGAGCGCGGGGCGGGCAATCGCGGCGCTATTGACGCCAATCTTGTCGGCGCCGTGCGCGAGCAAACGGGCAACATCATCAACCGTGCGCACTCCCCCGCCCACCGTGAGGGGAATGAACACCTGCTCGGCGGTGGCTTGCACGAGATCGAACATCGTTTCGCGGTTGTCGACCGTGGCCTTCACATCGAGAAACGTGATCTCGTCGGCGCCCTGCTCGTAAT
>CALRWH020000033.1:0-20133 GCA_943371805.1 Pseudomonas synxantha
CAGGCCAATCACCCGCGCTGACCCGCCGCGCGCGGCGAGATCATCGGCGCCGACGGGCGTCGTGACCACGAGGGGCAGAGTCAACGAGAGTTCGCGTCCGGCGTGGTCGAGATTGTCTTCGTGGTGGTGGTGCGACACCAGAGCGGCATCGATGCGACCGAGCGCCTCGAATGCCACGGCGGGCCCGGCCGTCTTCTCGAGGTCGTCGGGGTCGGGCCCGTACCGCTTCGGCTCGTCGAAGGTCGGGTCGAGCAGCAGGCGCAGGCCGGCCCACTCGAGCAGGGCAGTGGGGCCGCCGACGACCGTGACAGCGATGGATGCGGAGCTCGTGTTCATGGTGCGACCCTAGCCGCGCATCCCGAACCTAGGGAGTGCGGGCAGCGAGAAGTTCACGCAGCGCCGTACCCGAGGGGGCGCGCGCTTGCAGTTCGTCGTCAACAAGTGAGAACGCGGCGTTCGGTGGCGACTCCGAGGCCGGAATGCTCCACCACGCCCACGCGAGCGCGCCCGACAGGTTCGCGTCGGCCCACGTGAACGCCCGCCGCACGTGATCGTCGCCCCCGTCGCTCTGTCCGAACTCGGCCATGACCACCGGAACCTGGGCGGCGAGGGGCGCGAGCTCGGCGTTCCAACACGCTTCATCGGCGCAGCGATTGCTCGGGTAAATGTGAACGCTCGCGACCAGCTGGTCATCGTCGGGGGCCGCCTCGAGCCACCCGCGCAGGTCGTTGGCGTAGTCGATCCCGCTGAGCAACAGGGGCTGATTGGCACCAACCGCGCGCACGGCGGCGACGAGGTCGGCCATTCCCACCGCCGGGTAGGTCTGACCCGAGAGCGGATACGTGAGGTCGTTCTCGAGCGGTGGCGAGCATCCGCCCGACGCCCAGCACTGCCACTCGAGGGTGAAGGCCCAGGCCTCACGGTCAGGGTCGTACCGACTGTGGGGCTCGTTGAAGAGGTCGAAGAGCACGCCCTGGTGTTTGCGATACTCCTCGGCCACCGATGACCAAAAGCGCGGACTATCGGTGTCGGGTAGGGGGCGCAACCCATCGGCGAGCGTCGGGGTTGGTGCGCTCCAGTGCAAGTCGAGAATCACCACGAGCCCCGCATCAGTGAGGCGCTCAACCCACGCGCGCACGGCGTTGCGGTATTGCTCGCCTGACCCAAAGGCCACCTCGGGCCGCTCGTCGAACCAACACTGCTGGTTGAGCGGCACGCGCACGGCGGTGAATCCCCACTCGACCATCGCGGCCACCGCCGCATCGGTCGCCCCACCCTCGTTGAGCCCCCAGCCCTGAATGCACGCGTACTCGAACCCGGGCCAGTTAGCTCCGACGAGCTGCAGCGTCTCACCCGTGCGGCGGTCAATCAGATCGGCCCCGTCTACCGCGACGACGGGTGCGTTCGGGGTCAGCGATGCGAGGCCAGCCGAGAGTCCGCGCGCGGTACTCGGCCACAGAATCGGTGCCAGCAGCACGATGATGAGCGCTGTCGCGCCCGCGAGGGCAACCAGTACTCCGGCGGCGATGACGCCTACTCGCCGCCCCCGCGCGGTCATCCGCCGACGCGGCCCAACCACGTAGCGACGGCGCCCGAGTGGCCGACGAGCACGGTGTAGTAGATCGCGTAGACGGCCATGCCCGCCGCGAGAACCGAGATGGCGATTCGCAACGGCAACCACGCGCGAGAGGGCATTGCTCCCGTGGTCGTTGCGACGCGGGATGCCCGTGCCGACAGCTCCGACACAACCGCCCACACCACGGCCAGGGCGAGCGTGATGCCCGCCACGAGGGGCAGGTTCTCTCCGAGTTCTTCGTGCACCTCGGGCTCACCCACACGTTCCGAGAGTGCTTCGCCCGATTCGGCCGCGATCCACGCGGCGAGGGATCCCACGGCGAGAGCCGCAACGACCCCCCAGCGCACCAGCACGTGCACGCGCGGCAGAGCCATCACGATGATGAGCGCTAATGCAGCGACGGGCAGAACCACGACCGCGACGTGCACGATGAGGGGGTGCACGGGCAACCCCATAAAGAGATCGAACGCGCCGCCGCCCTCAGTGGGAAGAGTCGCAGACGGAGCGAGGAGCGGTGCCAGCAGAGTGGTCATGTGCTGACGCTAAACCCTCCCGAGAGTGTTGACGCAGTGCCGAAAGGCCCGAGTCGTGATTAGCGCAGCTGCTTCTTCGCCGAGATCACGCCGGTATCGAAGCCCATCAGGTGCAGCCCGCCATGAAAGCGCGCGTGCTCGACCTTGATGCAGCGGTCCATGACGACGGTCAGGCCCTTCGACTCGCCGTAGTAGGCGGCCTCTTCGTTCCAGATGCCGAGCTGAACCCACACGGTTGAGGCGCCCACGGCGAGCGCGTCGTCGATGACCGAGGGAATGTCGCTGGCTTTGCGGAACACATCGACAATGTCGGGCACTTCGGGCAGCGAGGCGAGGTCGGGGTAGGCGGGCTGGCCCAAGATCTCAGTCGCGTTCGGGTTAACGAAGTAGACACGGTAGTCGCTTGACTGTTGCAGGTAGGTGCCCACGAAGTACGAGCTACGGGCGGGGTTGGGTGACGCGCCGACGATCGCGATGCTCTGTGCGCGGCGCAAGATCGCGAGGCGCTCTTTCGCCGAGGGCCCCACCCAGGTGCGCTGCGACTTCAGCAGTTTCGCGAGCGGCGAGCTTGCCGGAATATCGCAGGTGAGCCCGTTGGCGAGAGTGACGGTCGCGGTGTCGGTCATGCCGAGGCTCCATTCAGCGATGCGTCGAGCGCTTGGTCGAGGTCGTAGATGATGTCGTCGGCGTCTTCGATGCCCACCGAGAGGCGCACGAGGCCGGGGTGCACGCCGCCGTCGACGAGCTGCTGTTCGGTGAGCTGCGCGTGTGTCGTTGAGGCGGGGTGGATGATGAGCGTCTTGGCGTCGCCGATGTTGGCGAGATGGCTCGCGAGGTTCACGTTCTCGATGAGGCCCTGGCCGACGGCACGGCCGCCCTTGACGACAAAGCCGAAGACCGAGCTCGGACCGAGGGGCAGATACTGCGCCGCGCGCGCGTGGTGGCGGTGCGAGGGCAGGCCGGCCCAGTTGACCGTCTCGATGCGTGAGTCGGCCTCGAGCCACTCGGCAACGCGGCGCGCGTTATCGACGTGCGCTTGCATGCGGTACGGCAGGGTCTCGACGCCCTGAGCGAGCAAGAAGGCCGAGTGTGGGGCGAGGGCGGGACCGATGTCGCGCAGCTGCTCGGCGCGCAAGCGCGTGAGGAAGGCGTATTCGCCAAAGTTGCCGTACCAGGTGAGGCCGCCGTAGTGCGCGACGGTCTCTTCGAAGAGCGGAAAGTTGTGGTTCGACCAGTCGAAGCGCCCCGACTCAACGACGACGCCGCCGAGGGTCGTGCCGTGGCCGCCCAAGAACTTCGTTGCCGAGTGCACGACAACGTCGGCACCCCACTCGATCGGGCGGCACAGGTAGGGCGTGGCGATCGTCGAGTCGATGATGAGCGGCAGGTGTGCGGCGTGCGCCACATCGGCGAGGCCGGCGATGTCGGCGATCTCACCGCTCGGGTTCGCAATCGTCTCGGCGAAGACGAGCTTCGTGCGGCCCGGGATGATCGCCGCGGCGTAATCGGCCGGGTCATCGCTCGCGACAAAGGTCGTCTCGACCCCGAACCGGCGAAGCGTCACATCGAGCTGCGTGACCGAACCGCCGTAGAGGTTCGACGAGGCGACGATGTGGTCGCCCGCGCCCGCGAGCGACGCGAAAGTGACGAACTGCGCGCTCAGGCCGCTCGAGGTGGCCACGGCTCCGAGTCCACCCTCGAGGCTGGCCACGCGTTCTTCGAAGCTCGCGACCGTGGGGTTGGCAAGCCGACTGTAGATGTTGCCGTATTTCTGCAGCGCGAACCGGGCCGCAGCATCCTCGGTCGAATCGAACACAAACGCGCTCGACTGGTAGATCGGCAAGGCGCGAGCGCCCGTCGCCGAGTCGGGAACATTGCCGGCGTGCACGGCGCGCGTGCGGAAGCCATAGTCGCGGTCGGCCATGCCTTCAGGCTAGCCGGAGGCACGTGTCTGCCGCGGGGCGTGCGTTACGCGACGTAATCTTTCTCGCGATCGTCGTTCAGCTCGGCTGCCGCGGCGTGCTGCGCCTTGCGTTCTTCGAGACTGAGCCAGCCCCAGAGGGCGAACACGACGACGGCGTAGATCGCCACAGGAATCAGCCACGGCACGAGATCGAGCACCGAGCCAACCTGCTGGGTCGCGGTGGGCAGCACGATCGCCGAGAAGGCCGTAGCCACGACCATGAAGCTCACGACCCAGAGCACCTTCGACTGAGCCCAGAGCTCGCGCCCGTTGAAGAACGCGAGCGGGAGCAAGACGATCAGCAGACCCGTGAGTGACTCGGCGACGATCGCGACGAGAGTGTCATCGACGAAGACACCGGGCAGGGTGTCGAGCAGGCCAGGAATACCGCGAAGCACCGAGTACGCGATGTAGGCGGTCATGCCGACCGCGAACGTCACACCGAATTGCAGCAATACCGCCTTCGCGCGCAGCGCCGCCGGCACGGTGCCGATGATCGCGAGCCCGATCGCGAGGCCGATGAGAAAGCCCGGTGTGAAGTTGATCACGCGCGCGATCACCACGCCCAATACGGCAAGAAGCAGGGCGGTCGGCAGCATCTCGAGTTGGCTTCGGATGCCCCACAGCCGCTTCATGATCGCCCCACTCAGCAGTGCCGCGAGGCAGTACACGATGAAGATCGACGTGGCCATCGAGAGCGTCAATCGAACCGAGACGGCATCGAACCCGTAGTCGGGGTCATTGAAGCCGAAGATGATGCTCAGCAGGACGACGAGCAGACCCGCGCTCAAGAGCGGTGTGCGCGTCACGGCCGTGAGTCGATCGTTGACTCGTGCCAGTGCGCCCTGGATGGCGAGGTAGCCGCGGCCGAGTCGGTGTCCTCCTGATGCCAGCGTTGAGTTGAGCAGCTCCGAGGGAATGGCAACGAGCAGCAAAAGGGCGAGCGCGAAGCCTCCGCCCGCCACGAGGGCGACCGGATTCGACAACAGCTGGCCGATCGTGGGGATCGAGCCGGTCAGGGCGCTCGGCGAGGCGGGATCGTCACGCGCGGGTACACCCGTGCCGCCCTCGCCGACGGGTGCGGGCTGCGCTACGGGCTCGTCAACGGTGGGTGCGGGTTCTGGCTGGGGCTTGGCGTCGACGACCTCAGCGGGAGGGTCAGGAACGGCCGGCACGTTCACGGGTGCACGGGGAGCCGCCGCGGGAGGAGCCGGAGGCGCCAGCACGGTCATGAGGATGGTGACAGGTGCAAAGGTGCCGCCCGCGAGATACGAACCCGCGACGGGAAGCGAGCTCGTGAGGGGAGCGTTCGAGAGGGCGAAGAACTCTCTTTCGCCGGGCGGGAGCACGCCGGAGGTGCACGACCAGCCACCGCCAGGGCCGACCGTGGTGCCACACACGAGGTTGCCGGGAATAGTAGCAGCGGGGCTGAATGCCAAACTCGCGTCACGAGGCTCATCGGCGCTCGCCGCAAACGCCATCGGGGCGGAAGCGCCCTCGATCGTGAGCGCCTCAACGATCTCGACGCCGCTCCCGGGCTCACCGGTGCCACTGAACTGCACTTGCCCCGTGGGAAGCGCCGTCGCCGTGCTCACGGTCGGCGGTGTCGGCACATAGACCGTCACGGTTCGAGCACCCACCTGTTGTGCCCGGTATCTCAACTCGATGTCGACGACCCACCACCCCGGCGTCATCTCTTGCGCGATGGCGAGCACTGGCCCCGCAACGAACTCATTGGCGACGATCGGAACACTGAGCGCGAAGTCGGTCGGCGTGAGGGGGTTGTAGATAGAGAAGACGTAGTTCGAGCCTTCTTCGCTCGAGATCCAGCTGATCTGCAGAGTGTTGGGCGGGGTGATGAAGAGCGACGGCTCGCTCACGGGGTCGCCCGTGACGCGTGTGGCCATCACGGTGTAGCTCGGCAGCAGGGTCTCGCCGGCTTGACCTTCACCGGTGTAGAACCTGATCTCCTCGCCGATCTGCTGCACGGTCTCGGTGAGTTCGAAGGTGCATGACCACGTGGTGCCGGGGTCGCCCGCGATGAAAACGTAGTCCGAGCCGCCACGGTATTGCGCTTCGCCGGCGCCCGTGCATCCGGTCGGCCTGCTCTCTCCGAGCGTCGGCGAGTAGAGATGAGACGTCACGGCCGTCCCCGCGGTCTTCGTGCCGCTCACGACGACGGTGCTCCACGCGTAGATCGGGTCGGGGCTGATGCTCGTGATCGGCACGTCGGCCGCCGTGGCCTGAATCGGCTCAACAGCGGGCTCGAGCGTGGGCTCGGGGGTTGCGTCGAGCGTGGGTTCGGGGGTCACCTCGACGGCGGGCGCGAGAAGCGCTTCATCGGCGATCGCGGCCGGAGCACTGAGCGTGACGCCGACGATCGCCACGAGGGCGAGCAATGCGGCTGTTCCGGAACGCCGAACAGTGGAGAAGATCACGGGCAACCTCGATGAGGGGAGCGGGGGAGGGGGAGAACGACGCGATGCACTGCGATCACCCACCACGGTGCCTTCACTTTACGTTTTGCGAACGCGAATCACTAGGGGTGCATCCGTCGCCGTTCATGTGCGCACCATCTTGCGCAACGCGACGTAGTAATAATACGATGCCAGCATGACGACGGATGCTCAACCCGCACCCCTGCCATCGCCCCAGGCCCCGACCGCGCGGGCCGATCGCGCACTTGCGCCCGACATCGCTCGTGGCCTCGTGCTGCTCGGCATTGCTGTGGCGAACGTGCCCTTCTTCTTGTACGGCCGCGAACTCGGTTTGCTCTTCAAGCCGGTGACGGACGCCACGGCCGACCCCTGGGTCAATGCCCTCGTGGCGACGCTCGCCGACAACCGCAGCTACCCGCTCTTCGCCCTGCTCTTCGGCTATGGCCTCACGCAGTTGCTCACGCGCGAGCAAGCGCGCGGAACCGACTGGCCCGACGCGCGCCGCCTGCTGTTGCGCCGCAACGCGTGGCTCATCGCTTTCGGTGCCGCCCACGGTGTGCTGTTGTTCTTCGGCGACATTCTCGGCACCTACGGCCTGCTCGGCCTCGCACTTGTCTTGCTCATTCGGGCCTCGGGGCGCACGCTCGCGATCGTCGGCTGGCTGTCGTTCGGCTTTTTGATCCTGGTCGGAGCCCTCGAGGGGCTCAGTGGATTGCTGACGAAGTTCGGCGGCGAACTCTCTACCCCGAGTGCGGCGCTCTTCAACTCAGCGGGCGCCGAAACCTACCCGCTTGCGGTGCTCGCGCGCCTCGGCGAGTGGACGCTCGGAATGCTCTCGGTGCCCTTCGGCGGGCTGGGCCTGCTCGCTCCGATGATTCTCGGTATGTGGGCAGCGCGATACCGCGTGCTCGAACAGCCGCTCAAGCACCGGCGCGCGCTTCTGCTCGTCGCGGGTATCGGCATTCCCGTGTCGGTGCTCGGTGCCCTGCCGATTGCGCTCGCGCTGCTGGGCGTTGTCGAACTCTCGCTGATCGCCGAGCCCTTTGCGGCAATGCTGCATGCCGCCACGGGCGCCGTCGGCGGTGCTGCCTATGTGGCGCTCATCGCCCTGATTGTGGGCGGTCGCGGGCCAGGTCGCGAGCTCGGCAGCCCCACGGCCAAGCCGCGCGGGCCGATCTCACGAATGTTCGCGGCCCTCGGGCAGCGGTCGCTCAGCGGATACCTCACCCAGTCACTGGTGTTCGTCATCGTGTTCGCGCCCTACGGGCTCGGGCTCGGCGCTACCGCGAGCGTCGCCGAGGCCACCCAGATCGCCGTCATTACGTGGCTCGTCACTCTCGTGATCGCGAACATTCTGGCGGCGGTCAACCGGTCGGGCCCGGCCGAATGGCTGCTGCGCCGGGCGGTGTACGGGCGGCGGGGGTAGGCGCCGACCCCGGCCGTGCACGCCGCGGTTCACGCGGCGTGCCCGTGTGCTCTGCCGCCGCGGTTCACGCGATCAGATCCACGTGGGCATCCAGTAGCGCAGCTGAATGAGTTCGATTGGCGTTGGGATGCCCGTCCACAGCGGCACGAAGAACGCACTCACGGCGAGCAGGAACAGCATGAGCATGAGCACGATGGTTGCGCCGAGCGCGCGCCGCGGAGCGGGGTCGTCGGGCTGACCGAGCACGCTACCGAGCAGCATCGTGAGGGCGAGCACGAGAAACGGCGTGATGACGATCGTGTAGAAGAAAAACATCGTGCGCTCGGGGTAGAGCAGCCACGGCACCCAGCCAGCGAAGACCCCGGTGAGCACGACGGCGATGGCCCAGCCGTGGGCGGGGAGTTGCAGGCCGCTGAGGCCGCGCATCCGTCGAATCGCGAACGCGATCAGCAACCCGATGATCGTCATGACGGCAACGACGGAGCCCCACCAGATGAACGGGTTCGGAATGCCCGTGATGGCTTCGGCCGTGCCGTTGCCGAGGTCGGAGTAGTGCATGTAGGTCGGGCGCAGCAGCAGAGGCCAACCGATCGCGGGAGCCTCATAGTTGTGCGGGCTCGACTCGTTGACGTGGTAGCCGTAGATGGCGGTCTGGTACTCCCACCAGTTCTGCAGCGCATCGGGCAGGCTGCCGAAGATGCCCGGCAATCGGTTCTCGTCGGTGACCTCGCGGGTGCGGCCGTAGCCGCCGCTCGTCACGAACCAACCCCACCAGGTGAGTAGGTGAACGGCGAGCGCGCCGGGAATCATGAGCACGAATGAGACGGGGCCTTGCCGCAGCACCGTGCCACTCATCCAAATGCTGACCCCGGCTTTCCGGCGCTCGATCGCGTCGGCGACGACCGTGAGCACGGCAAAGGCGGCGAGCAGGTAGAGCGCGCTCCACTTGACGCCTGTCGCGAGGCCGAAGGTGATGCCCGCGGCAAAGAGCCAGGGGCGGTTCCACAACGCCGGGCCCCAGTCGGTCGATCGCGGCGGGTCGGATGCGCGCCGTTCAGCAAGCCACGCGTCGAGCGAGCGGCGAACATCCCGTCGGTCGAGCACGATGAAGATGACGGCGAGCACGATGAGCAGGGCAAGGATGCCGTCGAGCAGGGCAACGCGACTCATGACGATGGCATTGCCGTCGATCGCGATGAGCAGGCCGGCGATGCCCGTGAGCACGAGCCGCGTGAACAGCAGGTGCGCGAGCAGCATGACGAGGCCCACGAGCACAACGCCAGCAACGGCCGTGCCGAGGCGCCAACTGGCGGAGTTCTCGGGGCCGAGTGCGCCGAGGCCGAGGGCGATGATCCACTTACCGAGGGGGGGATGCGCAATGAACGAGGCGAGTTCGCTCGGGCTGCCGGGCGTGCCCGCTGCCCACAACTCGTTTGCCCCGTCGGGCCAGCGACCCTCGTAGCCGAGTTGGCGCAGCGATTCGGCGTCTTTCACGTAGTAGGTCTCGTCAAAGACGAGCTCTCCCGGATGCTCAATGCCGATGAGTCGCGTCGCCGCAGCAACCCCGAGCACAGCCGCAGGCACGGCAACACTGAGCACGCGGCGCCGGGCATCGTTCACTCGAACATCGTAGGCCGAGCACCCACCCCCCGCTCGGCCCGCTGCGCTCCCGCCCGCCCGCTGCGCTCCCGCCCCGCCTGCTGCTTCGCCGCCCTCCATGTGCGAAGCCCTGGCGCCGCGCTTCGCCACGCACCCATGCCGTTGCCGACGCTTCCACGGAATCGGAAGTTCGTGAGGCAAACTCGCAGAGTTCCGATTCTGTGGAAGCGTCTTGGAGGTGTTTGGCCTCGGTCGCGACGGAGCCGGGAAGGGCGGGCTGGTGCGGTGGGAGGATGGGCGCATGATCGTTCTCGCCGCGACGCCCATTGGCAATCTCGGCGATGCGAGTCGGCGGCTCATTGAGGCGCTCGAGTCGGCGACGGTGATCGTGGCCGAAGACACGCGCACGGCCGTGCACCTCATGCGCGCGCTCGGGGTCGAGAACCGTCCGCAGCTCCTTCTGCTTCACGAACACAACGAGCGCGAGAAGTCGGCCGAGCTCGTCGAGCTCGCGCGCGAGACCGATGTGCTCGTGCTGACCGACGCCGGAATGCCCTCGGTGAGTGACCCCGGCTTCGTTCTCGTCGAAACCGCGATTGCCGCGGGGGTCGCCGTGACCGCGCTGCCGGGGCCGAGCGCCGTACTCACGGCACTCGTCCTGAGCGGGCTGCCGACCGACCGATTCGTGTTCGAAGGCTTCTTGCCGCGCAAGGGTCGCGCGGGCGCGCTGAAAGCCCTCGCGACCGAGCCCCGCACGCTCGTGTTCTTCGAGGCTCCGCACCGCATCGCCGCCGCGCTCGCCGATGCGCGCGATGCCATGGGTCCCGATCGGCGGGCGGCCGTGTGTCGAGAGCTCACCAAGAAGTTTGAAGAGATCGCGCGCGGCACCCTCGCCGAACTCGCCGACCGCTTCTCCGAGGGCGCTCGCGGCGAGATCGTGCTCGTCATCGAGGGAGCTCCGGCACGGTCATCCGATCTACCGACCGCCCTCGCCGAGGTCGCCGACCGCGTGGCGGCGGGCGAGCGCTTGAAAGATGCCGCCTCCGCTGTTGCCGCCGCGACCGGGCTCGGCACGCGCGAGCTCTACGAGGCCGCGCTGGCCGCCCGTCGCCTCCACTGACAGTCGGGCCTCAACTCAGCCACCACCGTCCGCGGGTTTTGGCCTTTTTTGGCAGTGGACAGCGATAAGCACATCCTTCAGACTCGTGCCAAGACGTTTTGCCAAAACGTTTGATCACCAATAGGGTGATGTCAACCACAGTGCGTAGCAAAGCTGCTACCAAAGAACGGAGTCGAAGTAATGACACTTCGCAACACGCGTATGGCCCGTGCCGCGCTCCTCGCAACATCTGTCTTGTCTGTCTCTGCTCTCGCCTTGACCGGTTGCGGTGCGGGCGGCGGAGCCGTCGACGCATCCGACGACGAACTCACCGTCCTAGTCGAAGGCGGCGGTCTCGCCCAGCTTCAGCCGATCGCCGATCTGTACTTGGAGGAGACGGGAACCACCGTCACTCTCGTCGAGCTGCCCTATGACGGTCTCTACGACCGCATCCAGACCGAGCTTGGTTCGGGCGCGGTGTCGTTCGACATCGCAGCGCTCGACGCGATCTGGTTGAGCGCCTTTGCCGAGGGTGTTGAGCCGCTGGACGAACTGTTCACCGACGAGGTCAAGAGCGACCTCTTCCCGGGCCTCGTGTCTGAGGCTCAGGTCGGCGGCTCGTTCGTCGGAATGCCGATCTTCACGAACTCCCAGATCCTCTTCTATCGCACCGACCTCTTCAACGACGCAACCAACCAGGCCGACTTCGAGGCTGCCTTCGGCTACCCGCTGGCCCCTCCCGCCACCTGGGAGGAGTACCGCGACGTCGCAGAGTTCTTCACCCGCGACACGGATGGCGATGGTCAGATTGATCTCTACGGCACCGACGTCAAGGGTGCAGTCGAGACCGAGTGGCTAGCGACGGTCTCGCAGGCCGGCGCCAGCCAGATGGTGCTCGACCCGGCCACAGGCGAGGTTACGATCGACGACGCTGACCACCTTGCGGCGCTCGACTTCTACACGAGCCTGCTCCCGTACGCACCAGCCGGTGCGTCGCAGCTCGACTGGGCCGGCTCGCAGAATCTCTTCTATCAGGGCCAGCTCGCCATGTTCCGCTTCTGGGGTCACGCCTACCGCCAGACCCCGGAAGATGCTGTCGTCAGTGGCAACATCGGTGCCGCGCCCATGATCGCTGGGCCCGGCGGCGTCGCGGGAGTTCCCGGAGCGTGGTACCTGTCGGTTCCCACCGCCGGAACCAAGCAGGAGGCCGCGAAGGAGTTCATCGCGTTCGCCTACGAGCACAACGCGCTCTCGGCCGACACGTCGCTCGGACTCGTGTCGCGTATCTCTGCGTTCGAGTCGAAGGCCGACACCGCCGGGTTCGAGAACTACGCCGCGATTCTCGCGACTCTGAACTCTGAGGCGACGGTCGCTCGTCCCGCCACTCCTCAGTGGCAGGAGATCGTCAACACCGTCCTGACGCCGATGCTGCAGAAGGCGGTGGAGCCCGGAGCAGATAATGCAGCGCTGCTCGAGGAGGCCAAGGCCCAAATCGAGGCGATCATCGAGTAGAGCTCGCCCGTTCACGGTGGAGCGGTCGAGTGCGACGCCGACCGCTCCACCACCCCCAAACTCCGAAGGATGTCTCGTGCGCATCACCGATCGCAGGTTCGCCCTCTTGATGATGGCCCCGGCCGCCGTCTTCCTCGCCGCTTTCGTCTTGTGGCCGCTCATCCGATTCGTCTCGAACGGCTTCTACGAGATCTCGCCGATCGCCGGCGGCCCCCGTGAGTTCGTGGGCTTCGACAACTTCGTCGCGGCGTTCGAATCCGCCGCCTTCCAGGGTGCATCGTGGCGCACCCTGCTCTACACGGTCATCGTGGTCGCCTTCGAGTTCTCGATCGGTCTCGCGGTTGCTGTGATCTTCGCCTCGCTCGGCGAGCGCTCGGCCGTGTTCCGCACGGTATTCATGTATCCCTTGATGATCGCCCCCGTCGTGGCGGGTCTGCTCTGGCGATTTCTGCTCATCGACAACTTCGGCATCATCAACGAGCTGTTGCGGCAGGCGGGCATCATCCAGAGCACGAGCGACATCGGGTGGCTCAGCGACCCGAGCATCGCACTCTTTTCGGTGGCACTGCCCGACATCTGGCTGACGACCTCGTTCATCACCCTCGTGCTGTTTGCGGGGTTGCAGAACGTTCCGGGCGAGATTGTCGAAGCGGCAAAGCTCGACGGCGCCCGCTTCCCGACACTGCTGTTTCGCATCATCATCCCGCTGCTACGGCCGGTCATCGCCGTGGCCCTCATCGTGCGCGGCATCGATGCTGCTCGCGCCTTCGATATCATCCTGATCCAGACGAACGGCGGCCCTCAGGAGAGCACGACCACGCTCAGTCTGTTGATTTACCGGACCATGACGAGATACGGAGACCCGGGCTTCGCCAGTGCCATGGGCACCCTCTATCTCTTCGCGATGCTCGCTATCGCGACCGTCGCGATCTACGCGATCTGGCGACCGGGGAGCGACCGATGAACGGCATCGAGACGAAGCGCACGTCATCGCGAGTGTTCCTCTGGATCACGCTCGCCGCCATCCTTGTCCTCTACGGATTCCCGTTTGTCTATCTCCTCCTGACGTCGTTTAAGACGCCCCTCGATGCCATCGCCGTACCGCCCTCGGTGTTTCCCGCGCAGTGGACGCTCGAGAACTACGTCACCGCACTCGCGAAAGACGGTGTCGTGCCGTCGCTCATCAACAGCGTGATCACCGCCCTCATCAGCACAGTATTGTCACTCGTTCTCGCCGTGCCAGCGGCGTACGCAATCACGCGCTACCGCACCCCGAGCGGTCGTGTCTTCGTTCTCGCCGCGCTCGTCACGCGCATGGTTCCCACCATCGCAGTCGGTGCTCCGCTCATCGAGACGATGCGCGTGCTGGGGTTGACCGACACTTCCTTCGGGCTGGCGATCGCCCACACGACGATCTCGCTGCCCCTTTCGATTTGGCTCATGTCGAGCTTCTTCGAGTCGGTTCCCGACGAGCTCGAGGAAGCGGCGAAGGTAGACGGTGCGTCCCGTCTCGGCGCCCTCTGGCTCGTCGTGCTGCCGGTCGTCTCGGGCGGTCTCGCCGTCACCGCGATCTTCGCGTTCCTCGCATCCTGGAACGAGTTCTTGTTCTCGCTGCTGCTCACGTCGGTGCGGGCGCAGACGACCCCGATCGTCATCGCGAACTTCCAGACGCAGTTCGGACTCGACTGGGGAGCTATGACGGCGCTCGCCGCGATCTACTCGATCCCGGTCATCCTGCTGACGCTCGCTCTGCAACGCCACATCGTCGCGGGATTGACGCTGGGCGCGGTGAAAGGATGATGCATTCGCGCATGAGTGATGACGTCCGCCTGAAGAAAGAAGAGCGACTGTGGCAGTGAGAGGTGTGGGTATTCGTGATGTCGCCGAGCTCGCCGGCGTGTCGGTCACGACGGTGTCGCATGTTCTGAATAACACACCTCAGATGCGGGTCGCTGAGGAGACCCGTGACCGCGTTCGGCAGGCGGCAAAGACGCTCGGGTACGGGCCGAACCGCATGGCGCAGGCCCTGCGCACGAACAAGTCGGGACTCATCGGCCTGCTGAGCGAGGAGATCGCTACCACCCCGCACGCAGGCCGCATCATCCTGGGCGCGCAGAGCGCGGCTCGCGAGCACGATCTGACGCTCGTGATCATCAACACGGAGCGAGATTCCGATGACGACTCGCACAAGGAGGACGTGCAGGCCCTCATCGACCGGCAGGTCGAAGCCGTGCTCTATGCGACCATGTATCACCGCCAGGTCTCCCTGCCGCCCAATCTTCAACGTGTGCCCGCGGTGCTGATCGACTCGACCGATCGCGCAGGCCTCGTGCCCTCCGTCGTGCCTGATGAGGTGGGCGGTGCAATCGCTGCAGTGACCCACCTCGTCGAGGCAGGACACCGCCGCATCGGCTTCCTCAATAATGACGACGACGTTCCCGCGACGCATGAGCGACTGGTCGGCTACCGGCAGGTGCTGCACCAGCACGGCATCCTGATCGACGAATCGCTCATCGTCCAGGCGGCGTCTGAGACGCTACCCGGCTACGCGCTCGCCCGAGAGGTGCTCTCGCGCTCGGACCGGCCGACGGCGCTGTTCTGCTACAACGACCGAATGGCGATGGGCGCATATCGCGCGGCGACCGAGCTCGGCCTCGACATTCCCCGCGATCTGTCAATTGTCGGATTCGACAACCAGGAACTCATCGCGGCGAACCTGTTCCCGGGCCTGACGACCGTCGCCCTCCCGCACTACGAAATGGGTGCCTGGGCGATCGAGACGCTCGTGCACCTCCTCCACGGTGAAGAACAGTACAAGCTGCTGGCCGACACTCCGACCCGTCTTGACTGCCCCATCGTGATTCGGGGCTCGGTCGCGAAACCACGAGACAACTGAAAGGCAAGGCACAATGCTCCGATTGGCTTCATCCTGGGTATGGGACTTCTGGATCGCCGACGACGGTGACCGATACCACCTCTTCTTCCTGAAGGCATCCCGAGCACTCATCGACCCCGACCGGCGACACTGGCGCGCCACGATCGGGCACGCGACCTCGATAGATCTCACGAACTGGACTGAGCACGCCGACGCGGTGATCCCCGATGATTCGCCGAGCATCGACGATCTCGCCACCTGGACGGGGTCGGTCGTGCGCGATGACAGCGGCATGTGGCGCATGTTCTACACCGCCGTCAGTCACGCCGATGGCGGCATCAATCAGCGGATCACCTCCGTAGTCTCGGACGACCTTTTTACATGGCACCGGGAGCCAGATCGACAGGTCCTCGAGCCGGATGCCCGATGGTACGAGACCGCGGAGACGCGACTCTGGCCCGACCAGGCGTGGCGCGATCCCTGGGTGTTCCGCGATCGCGATGTGTGGCACATGCTGATCACCGCGCGGGCCAACACGGGCGAGTCTGACAACCGGGGCGTCATTGGGCATGCCACCTCGTCCGACCTGAAGAACTGGACCGTGCAGCCGCCCTTGTCTGAACCGGGCGCGGGGTTCGGCCACATCGAAGTGGTGCAGACGGAGATCGTCTACGGCACCCCCGTCGGGCTCTTCTCCTGCCTCGCATCAGAATTGGCAGAGGAACGTCGAGACAGCGACCCCACCGGCGGCGTCTGGGCGTTCCCCGCGACTTCCCTCGGAGGCCCGTTCGAGATCGCTGACGCCTACCGGCTCACCGACGAGCGGCACTACGTCGGCCGCCTGGTGCGCGACCGCGATGATCGGTGGCAGATGCTGACCTTCCGCAACGACGACGGTAGCGGCGGCTGGATCGGCGAGATCACTGACCCGCAACCCGTCCAATGGGTTGGGGGATTGCTCGCGGCCGCCGGATTGCATTCGTCAATAGCAGAGGGCTCCGCGCACATCGACGAGGTGACCGGTGTCAGACAATAACCGCTACGACGTCACGACCTGGCCCGTCGGTGACGCGGCCGACGACGTCGGCCACGTCATCAACAGCATCATTGCCGACATCAAGATGAGGCAGTCGGATTCCGACCTGAACGACGGCGGCAAACCCGGCGCGGTGATCTTCCTGCCGCCGGGCGACTACCGCCTGCGCACGCAGGTGCTGATCGACATCAGCTTCCTGCGCATCGAAGGCTCGGGCCACGGGTTCACCTCGTCGAGCATCCGCTTCAACGTTCCCGAGGACGAGTGGACCGAACTGCATGAGCTTTGGCCCGGGGGGAGTCGAATACTCGTCGACCTCCCGCCCGGTGGCGACGACCCGGTCGCGGGGGCGGCCTTTCGGATCGAGCGGAGCGGGAGCCCGCGCATCAGCTCGGTCGAGTTCTCGAGCTTCTGCATCGACGGCATGCGGTTCGTCGCCGACGGCTCAGCCCTGCCGCCGGAGAACACCTACGTCAACGGCAAGACCGGGGTCTATGCGGTCAGTGCAAACGACTCGTTCCGCTTCACCGGTATGGGCTTCGTCTATCTCGAACACGCGCTTGTCATCTGCCAGGCCGATGCGCTGTCGATCCACGACAACTTCATCGCGGAGTGCGGCAGCTGCATCGAGCTGCGCGGGTGGGGGCAGGCGTCGAGGATTACCGACAATCACATCGGGGCCGGCTTCGCGGGCCATTCGATCTACGCCGAAAACCATGGGGGTCTTCTGGTCTCGGCGAACAATGTCTTTCCTCGAGGGTCGAGCAGCATATATCTGCAGGGCGTCAACCGATCAAGCATCTCCAGCAATCGCCTGCACTCGTTTTATCCCGGAATGATGGTCCTCACGGCGGGAAGCTCGGAGAACCTCGTGGCTTCTAATCACTTCCTCCGTGACCTCGAGCCGTGGGCGCCGTTCCTCGGCGTCGATAACGGGCTAGATGATCTCGCAGGCTTGCTGACGGTCGACGGCAGCCACAACTCGATCATCGGCAACCACTTCTCCGAGGTCATCGATTCGCAAGGTATTCGCCCGGCAGATGCGACTCCGATCATCATCCGCTTGAAGACCGGGGGCGCGAACTTTGTCGCCACCAACCATGTGGTGGCCATGGATGCCCGCGCAACGCCGAGCAGCTCCGCCTACGAGGCGCAGGTCGACGCGCTGCTGGCGACCACTGGCCGTAGCGGCCTGGCTGTCACCGCCGTGCACGTCGACGCCGAGTCGACTCGAAACACGATTCTCGATTCGGGGACCGAGGATCAGGTTGTCGTCGACACGACGATCAACGCGTTCAGAGCGACGCCCTCGATTAGCGATTGAGTCACCTCCCCGCCGAGGGCGCTCGCGGCGAGATCGTGCTCGTCATCGAGGGAGCTCCGGCACGGTCATCCGATCTACCGACCGCCCTCGCCGAGGTCGCCGACCGCGTGGCGGCAGGCGAGCGCTTGAAGGATGCCGCTGCCGCTGTTGCCGCCGCGACCGGGCTCGGCACGCGCGAGCTCTACGAGGCCGCGCTGGCCGCCCGTCGCGGCTGAGGGCGACAGCGCTGACTTAGTCGCAGGAGTCGCGCAGGTCGAGCGTGACGGGAGCGCCTTGTTCTTCGCCGTCGACCGTGAGCAGCAGGCCATCGACGCGGCCCTCGGCCGAACCGGTGCGCTCGACCTCGACGCCTACATAGGCCGCTTCGCCCGGCTCGATGGCGGTTTGGTCGAGGTCGACTCCGCCGACGCTGTCGCGACCGCTCGACTCGAACAGCACCGCCGTCGAGCGGGCATCCTCGTCGATGGCAATAAAGCGGTCGATGATCTCGACGCCCGACGACTCGAGCAGTTCGACGCCCGCGATCACGATCGCTTCGTCAGATGAGTTCGAGACGCCGATGGCGATCGTGCCCGAATCGCCCGCGAGACAGCCCGAGAGGTTGCCGAGCGGATCGCTCGGAGATCCGCTGCACCCGGCCAGCAGCAGCGCAACCGCGGCGGGCACAGCGAGGGCGGGCGCTAGGCGAGTGAACGGCACGACGTCAACGCTACGCGATACCCGCCGGCCCGGTGCTACCGTCGCGACGTGACCCACGACGCGACAGCAGAGCTGCTCGAACCCCTGCGCCTCGCCATCTACCGGTGTTTTGCCGACACTGGGCGCGCCCCCACTCGTGAGGTGCTGCAGCACGAACTCGGCGTGAACCCCGACGATCTCGACGCGGCCATGGCGTCACTCGCGGCGTCGCGACTGGTCGTGCTCGATGGCGACGGATCCATCGTGATGGCACACCCCTTCGCGAGCGTGAGCTTCGGCTTCAGTGTCATGGGAGCCACAACGCTCTATTGGGGCGGATGCGCGTGGGACGCCTTCGCGATTCCTCACCTCGTGCCTCACGAGCCCCGTGTGCTCATCGCCACAACGTGCCCCGCGTGCGAACGAGCCCTTGCGTGGGTGGTGGACACTGATGCGCCGCCGGCCGGAACGGAGCTCGTGCGCTTCGCCACCCCGGCCGCTCGGGGGTGGGACGACGTCGTCGCGACGTGCCAGAACCAGCGCATCTTTTGCTCGCGGGATTGCATCAACGAATGGATCACTGCTCGCGCCGAGCCCGAGGGTACGGTCTTCGACCTCGCAACCCTGTGGCGGCTTGCCCGGGGGTGGTACGCGGGGCGCCTAGACGCGAACTACCAGCGTCGCGAGCCAGCCGAGGCCGCGGAGTACTTCGCTGCCGCAGGGGTGCCGTCATCGTTCTGGTCGTAGTCCGCCACGAACGAGCGCGTGCTTAGTTGAGGTGCGTTCCGCACCGCGACCACGGGGGCACAAAGCCGACGGTCGCGTCGGCCACGCTCGTGGCCGAGAACCAGCCGTCGTCGTAGCGCAAGCGCAGACCGCGCAGGCCCGCATAGTCGGTGTAGTCCTGTGCGTGCAGTTCGACCACAATTTCGACCGTCGATCGCGGGTCAACGACGGTTCCGTCGATAGGGGAGCGATCGCGCCAGAGATCGACCTGGTCGGTGGAGAGCTCACCGCCGGGGGCAAAACCGAATGTCGTATAGGCGTTCGGCACGGGCACGACACTGATGTCGGCGATCGTGGCGTTATCGAGTTCGACGACGCGGGCATCCCGAAGAATGACGCTGCGGCCGGTGTCGTTGGTCACCGTGATGCCGATGAGGGCGAGATAGCCCTCTGAGGTTGTCTTCGTGGCAAAGCACCGCTCGGCGAGCCCGCCGAAGATGGTGAGGGGCGGCGCGCCAACACACCCGCTGAGCGTGGCGACGACCGCCGCACTTACGAGAGCACCTGCGAAGAATCTAGAGATCCTCACGGGCGCAATGGTACCGCGAAACCTGGGCAACCGCGCCGGTAGGCTGGCACCACTATGGCCGCAGCCGACCGCTTCTATATCGCCACGCCGATCTTCTACGTCAACGACGTTCCGCACATCGGGCACGCCTACACCGAGGTGGCGGCCGACGTGCTCGCGCGCTGGCACCGGCAGTCGGGTGTCGACACGTGGTCGCTCACGGGAACCGACGAGCACGGCCAAAAGATTCTGCGCACGGCTGTGGCCAACGGCGTCACGCCGCAAGAGTGGGCCGACAAGCTCGTCGACTCGGCCTGGAAGCCACTGCTCGACACGATCGACATCGCCAACGACGACTTCATTCGCACGACCGAGCCCCGGCACGAGAAGGTCGTGCAGCAGTTTCTGCAGAAGCTCTACGACACCGGATTCATCACCGAGGGCGAGTACGAGGGCTACTACTGCGTCGGTTGTGAGGAATACAAGCAAGCCGACGACCTCGTGCCGGGCGCCGGTGAGTTTGTCGGGCAGCAGGTGTGCGCCATCCACGGTCGCCCCATTGAAGTGCTCAAGGAGAAGAATTACTTCTTCGCCCTCAGCACCTTTCAGCAGAAACTGCTCGACCTCTACGAAGCGCAGCCCGACTTCATTCAGCCGCCGAGCCTGCGCAACGAGATCATGAGCTTCGTGCGGCGCGGTC
Source organism: Pseudomonas synxantha (assembly GCA_943371805.1). Taxonomy (GTDB): domain Bacteria; phylum Actinomycetota; class Actinomycetes; order Actinomycetales; family Microbacteriaceae; genus Microcella. The sequence goes on from CALRWH020000033.1 coordinate 20,054, forward strand.
TCGACGACCTCTCGATCTCACGCCAGAGCTTCGACTGGGGTGTCCGCATTCCGTGGGACGACAGCCACGTCACCTACGTG
>CALRWH020000034.1:0-20024 GCA_943371805.1 Pseudomonas synxantha
CGACCGTGCCGTTGTTGACCTGGCTCGCACCGTGCGCAAGAACACCGAAGCGCTCGAGGGCTATTCGAAAGCCATGACCTGCCACTTGGGTGACTTTCAGCAGTACTCGGGGCTGCGCCGCGAACTGAGCGACCTCGAAAACGGCGCGCGGCGCTCGGGCGAACCGGGCCAGAAAGCCGACAAGTTACGGCGGCAGAAGCAAATCGAAGGCGTGCGCACGCGCATGCGCAAGCACCCGTGTCACGGATGCTCTGATCGCGAAGCGCACGCACGCTGGGCTGAGCGCTGGTGGCGTCTCAAGCGCGAGACCGACAAGGTCAGCCGTCAGATCACGGGCCGCACGGGAGCGGTTGCCGCGGTGTTTGACCGCATCACCGACATTCTTGCCGAGCTTGAGTATCTCGACCACGACGAACACGGACGCCTCGGTCTCACTACCCACGGCCGCTCGCTTCGACGCATCTACGGCGAGCGTGACTTGCTCGTCGCCGAAAGCTTGCGGCGTGGGCTCTGGCGCGATCTCGACGTGCCCTCGCTCGCCGCCATGGCCACGGCGATCGTGTTTGAAGCCCGTCGCGACGACGGGCAGGCCCCCGAGAGCGCGCTACCGCGCGGAGCCTTCAGGCCCGCTCTCGAGCGCACGCAAGAGCTGTGGGCCCGACTCGACGACCTCGAGCGTGAGCATCGGCTGCCGGGCAGTGAGCCACTCGCCACGACCCTCGCGCTGCCCATGCATCGCTGGGCCGCGGGAGGCTCGCTCGATGCGGTGTTGCGCGACGCAGATCTCGCCGCCGGTGACTTCGTGCGCTGGACCAAGCAGACCATCGACTTGCTCGACCAGATCTCAATCGTTGCTGACGGGCCAGAAGGGCGCACCGCCCGCAGTGCTCTCGATGCCATTCGACGTGGCATCGTGGCCTACAGCTCGGTCGCCTGAGTCTCTCGCCATGACCGGTCGCCTAGGATTCTTGCTCGTGACCTCGCCGACTTCATCTCTCGCGCCGGCGACAACGAGCAGCGCCCCACCGATCGGGCTTGCGCTGCTGATGGCTCTCGCGGGCGGCTGGCTCATGGATCTCGGGTACCCCGACCTTGCCTGGTGGCCGTTCACGATCGTCGGCACCGCCCTGGTGTTCGCCAGCTTGCGGGGGCGCAGCATCGGGGGAGCCCTGCTCATCGGCGCCGTGAGCGGCTTTGCCTACTACGGCGTGCTGATCGAGTGGCTCACGGTGTATCTCGGTGTCGTGCCGTGGCTCGCACTCACCCTCGCGCAGGTGTTCTTCACGGCCCTCGGGGGCGTGCTCATCACTCTGGCCTGGCGCTGGGTGCCCCGAGCATGGCCGGGTGTCGCGGGGCGACTCGTTCTGACTCCCGCCGTCGTCGCGGCGGCGTGGACGACGCGTGAGGCCGTCGCGAGTGTGTTTCCGTTCGGCGGCTTCGCATGGGGTCGCCTGGCGCACAGCCAGGCCGAAGGCCCGCTGGCACACTGGGCTGCCTGGGTGGGGTTCTCGGGTCTCACCTTCCTCATCGCGTGGTTCTCGGCGATGCTCGTGGCCGTCGCGATCGAACGGGAGGTCGGGATGCTGCGCCGCGGCATTCTCGTCGCCGGAGCATCCGCCACCCTTCTCGTGTGGCCTGCCGTGCCGATCGCTGTCACGGGCACCATCTCGGTGGCCGCCGTACAGGGCAACTCAGACTCAGGACTCTTCGCCCAGTACGAGCGCGGGCAGATTCTGCAAGACCACTACGACGGCACGCGAGCGCTTTTCGACCAGGGTCTCGAGCTCGACGTTGTCGTGTGGCCCGAGAACGCGAGCGATCTTGACCCGCTGCGCAGCGAGTATGCGGCGTCGGTGCTCGACCTCGTGAGCACGCGTCTCGACGCCCCCGTGATCGTTGGAACGATCACCGCCGACGGCGAGAAGTCGTTCAACTCGGTGCTGTTGTGGAAGGCGGGGGAGGGCGCCGTTGATCAGTACGACAAGATGCACCCCGTGCCGTTCGCCGAGTATTTGCCCGCGCGCGACTTCTTCTACCCGCTTGCTCCGAGCCTGTTTGACCTTGTTCCGCGCGATTTCTCGTTCGGTCAACGTGACACCGTCATCGACCTCAACGGAGTCATCGCCGGAATCTCAATCTGTTACGACATTGTCGACGATGACTTGCTGGCCCGGCAGGTCGATGAAGGCGCGCAAGTGCTGCTCGCGCCCACCAATAACGCCGACTTTGGCGTGAGCGATCAGAGCGTGCAACAGCTGGCGATCGCTCGGCTGCGTGCCATCGAGGCGGGTCGCTCGCTCGTGAACGCGTCGACGGTGGGCGCTAGCGCCATCGTGCTTCCCGATGGCTCGACCCTCGACAGCCTGCCGCTCTTCACCCAGGGCACGATGGTTCAGGAGGTGCCGCTGAGCGACACCGTGACCCCAGCGCACGCGCTCGGACGCACGGTCGAGTGGGGCGTCATCCTGTTCGCACTGCTGACGCTCACGCTGGCCGCCCTGCTCGGCCGACGGCAGCGCGCATGATGCGCACGCTCGTGGTCGTGCCCACGTATAACGAGGCCGAGAGCATCCGGCCCATCATTGCCCGTATTCGAGCGGCCGTACCCGACGCTCACGTGCTGATCGTTGACGACAATTCTCCCGACGGAACGGGCCTCATCGGCGATGAGCTCGCCGCTGCCGACGGGCACATCGACGTGATGCATCGGCCCGCCAAGGGAGGGCTCGGCGCGGCCTACCTGCAGGGCTTCGCTCTCGCCATCGAGCAGGGCTATGGCGTGGTGGTCGAGATTGACGCCGATGGTTCGCATGACCCCGCCGAACTGCCCGCGATGCTTGCGATCGTGCGCGACGAGGGAGCCGATCTCGTCATCGGCTCGCGCTGGGTTGCGGGGGGCTCGGTCGTCAACTGGCCGTGGGCGCGGCGCGCGATCTCGCGGGCGGGTAACCGCTACGCGCGCGCGATGCTGCGCTCGAGCATCCGTGACTTAACGGCGGGCTTTCGGGCGTATCGAACGAGCGCCCTGGTCGGGCTCGATCGGGCCGTCGTCTCGTCGCAGGGGTACTGCTTTCAGGTCGAACTCGCGTGGCGCATCGAGGCGGCCGGGGGAGTGGTGCGTGAGCACCCCATCGCCTTTGTCGAGCGAGCGAGTGGCCAGTCAAAAATGGGCGCCGGCATTGTCGCCGAAGCGCTCGTTCGCGTCACCGGCTGGGGAGTGGCGTCGTGGTTCGGTCGCGCACCCGTGCAGACGGCGCGCGCTGCACCTCAGAGGTGAGCTAAGCGCCGAGCCGTTCGCCCCCACCGCGGCGGGCGCGCAAGAGGTCGAGGCGCTCTTGCAAGAGTTCTTCGAGCTCGGCGCGGCTACGGCGTTCGAGGAGCATGTCCCAGTGCGTTCGGGCAGCTTTGGCCTCGCTCAGCTCGAGCGGAATTGGTGTTCCGTCGGGTGAGAGCAGCACGCCCTCGCGGCCGCTCTTGGGCGATTCCCAGGTGTCAGGAAGGTCGGCGTCAGCCGCGAAAATGACGTCAAAGGTCTCGCCGTCGTCGGTGCGGTACTTCGCACGCTGACGATCAGCGAACTCCACACCCTCTTCGCTCTGCATGCTCTGCGCACCCAGCCGCATGCCGCGCAGTGTGCGATCTGCCATGGTGAGCCCCTTGCCCTGTCCTGAGTCGATGGGTGTCACGGTTGCCGTGACACCTTGTCGAAGTTCATGAATAGGTATAGACCCGCCACCCGAGAGCAAGCCGAACGTGCCCTACCCTTCCCAGGGCTTTATCAGCGTCAACCGAGAGAGTTCACGACCTCGAGGGCAATGTCGGCCCGATCCGTAACGATTCCATCTACTCCGAGCGCGAGAAGTCGCCGCATTTCGGGCTCGTCATTGATCGTCCACACGTGCACCTCGACACCAGCGGCATGAAAGGCGCGGATGCGCGCCGGCGTGACCGTGTCGAGTCCGATGGCGCGCGCGGGAATCTGCACGGCGTGAAGGCCACGAAGCGCCGCCCGCACGAGCGGGCCGCTGCGCACGACCGTCGCGAGCAGCGCCGCCGCGAAACGAGGGCCCGAGGCGCTCGTTGCGACATGAGGCAACCGTCTGAGAGCTGCGCGACGGTGTTGCTCACTGAACGAGGTCAGCAACACACGGTCGGTGGCCCGCGCCTGCTCAATCGCCTCGATCGCCGGAACTACAGCATCCTGGCTCTTGAGGTCGATGTTGAAGCGAGTGTTCGGAAACGCGTCGAGAGCCTCGCGCAGTGTGGGCATGTGCTCGCCCTGGCCCACATCAACCGCAGCGAGCTCGTGAGCCGTGAGCTCGGCAACGCGCTGCGAGCGACCGGCGACGCGGCTCAAGTCGGCGTCATGCGCGACGATGGCCTGGCCGTCAGAGCTTGCGTGCACATCGGTCTCGATGTGCGTGACGCCCAGGGCCACCGCGTTCGCGAACGCGAGCAGGGTGTTTTCGGGTGCGGCCGTGGCCAGCCCTCTGTGCGCCAACACCCGGGGCGCGGGCGTCGCAAAGTAGGGCAGGTCAGTGTGCATTACGCCTTCGGCGTCGTCCTCGAGCCCGGTGCGCCACTCGCTCCCGGCAAGAAGCCCTGACCAATACCCTTGAGGGCTTCGGTGAGCTCGCTCGGAATGATCCACATCTTGTTGGAATCACCCTCGGCGATTTTGGGCAGCATTTGCAGGTACTCGTAGGCCAACAGCTGAGCGTCGGGATTGCCCTGGTGAATGGCCTCGAAGACCGTCAAGATGGCCTTCGCCTCTGCCTCGGCCTTGAGGATCACGGCTTGAGCTTCACCCTCGGCCTTGAGAATCGCCGACTGGCGGGCGCCCTCGGCTTCGAGAATCTGCGACTGCTTCGAGCCCTCTGAGGTGAGAATGACGGCGCGACGGTCGCGCTCGGCGCGCATCTGCTTCTCCATCGAGTCTTGAATGCTCACGGGCGGATCGATCGCCTTGAGCTCGACGCGGTTGACACGCAGACCCCACTTGCCCGTGGCTTCGTCGAGAACCACGCGAAGCTGGCCATTGATGTTGTCGCGGCTCGTGAGAGCTTCTTCAAGGTTGAGGCCACCCACGACGTTGCGCAGAGTCGTGACGGTCAACTGCTCGACACCGGCGAGATAGTTGGCAATTTCGTAGGTCGCCGCGCGAGCATCCGTCACCTGGAAGTAAATGACCGTGTCGATCGACACGACGAGGTTGTCTTCGGTGATGACCGGTTGAGGCGGAAACGAGACGACCTGCTCACGCATGTCGACGAGCGGCCGCATGCGGTCGATAAACGGCACGAGGATGTTGAGCCCCGGTTGCAAGGTCTTGCGATAGCGACCGAGTCGCTCGACAACACCGGCGTAGGCCTGCGGCACGATGCGGATCGACCGCACAAGCACAACGACGACGAAGATCGCCACGACCACCACGAGGGAGATGACGAAAAGCTGGCCGATAAAGGCCGCGGAAGAGATCATGCTGATTCGCTCCGTTCGGTCGGTGCGACCTCGGCGGTCGCACCATCAATACGCGTGACGACCACGCGGTCGCCCTGCGAGAGGGTCACGGTTTCGTGTTCTGGGGCAAGTCGGGCCGTCCAGGTCTCACCGTTGGCGAGCTTCACGAAGCCGGCTCCATCAACAAATGAGGCCGTGACGCGCGCCGCCATGCCGTAGAGCGCATCGACGTTGGTGCGTGCCGGTTCGACTCCGCGATCGAGACGGTGCAAGAGCCACGGTCGAATCGTGAACAGCAAAAGCCCCGAGACGATAGCGGCCGCGAGAATCTGCACCCACCACTCGAACCCGAGCAGGTTGCTGCCGAGGCCGCCGATGAGAGAGCCCGCCGCCACCATCATGAACGTGAACTCAAGAGTGAGAACCTCGATGATGACGCACACAATGACAAAAACAAGCCACGCGATCCAGAGGTACTGCGTCAGGTCGACCACGACTCTCCTTCCTCACGAAAACCACGTTTCGCTCACGCTATCACCGGCGGTTGACCGCGCGCCGGGTTGGTTCGAACGGTAGGGTCGAGAACCGTGAACACCCCTCTGCAGCCCGGCTCCCTCGCCGGCAAGACCGCACTCGTTACTGGCTCATCACGTGGCATCGGCGCCGACACCGCCAAGTACTTCGCCGCAGCCGGAGCCAACGTCGTCATCAACTATCGCGCCAAGGCTCCGCGCGCTGAGAAGCTCGTGGCCGAGATTGAAGCGGGCGGCGGCCAGGCTATCGCCGTCGGCGCCGACCTCACCGACCCGAGCTCTGTCGCGGCGATGATGGATGCTGCGCGCGAACGCTTCGGCTCGCTCGACATCCTCGTGCTCAACGCCTCCGGTGGCATGGAGTCGGGCATGGGCGACGATTACGCGCTCAAGCTCAACCGGGATGCGCAGGTCAACGTCTTGACGCACGGCGCCGAGCTCATGGGCCCTGGCGGTCGCGTGGTGTTCGTCACGAGCCACCAGGCCCACTTCATCCGCACTGTGCCGACGATGCCGGAGTATGAAGCTGTCGCCCTCTCGAAGCGTGCCGGTGAAGACGCCCTTCGCGAGCTCATCCCCACTCTCGAGGCGAAGGGAATCGGCTTCACGGTCGTCTCGGGCGACATGATCGAGGGCACCATCACGGCCACGCTGCTCGAGCGCGCTGCACCCGGCGCCATCGACGCCCGCAAAGAGGCCGCTGGCAAGCTCTACAACGTGAGCGAGTTCGCCGCCGAGGTTGCTCAGGCCGCGGTTGACCCGGTTCCGGCCGACAACACGCGCCTCGTGGGCGATGTGAGCTACTTCACCGAGTTCTCGGCCGAGTAAGGCGTGGCGTCGACGCCGGGCTTGCGGCGGTCATCCCGAATCATTCTCATGGATGCCGACGGAGCAGCCCTGCTGTTCTTTACGGCGGCGCCCGACTCAAGCCGCTGGAGCCGCTGGATTACACCCGGCGGGGGAGTCGACCCGGGCGAAACCCACAAACAAGCCGCGATTCGCGAACTGTTCGAAGAAACGGGACTCGTCGTCGATGGCGTGGGGGAGCCCGTGTTTTCGATCGACTTCGAGGTGGCGTGGGACGACGCCGATCACGACCGTGGGCACGCGGAATACTACGTCGTGCGCTGCGAGCGGTTCGAACCCGTGTCGACCAACTGGACCGACGACGAGCACATTGACGTCACGGCACACGGCTGGTTTACGGCAGACGAGTTGCTCGCATCAGGTCAGCCGTTCGAGCCCTATGACCTGCCACGCCTTCTGCGTCGAACCGCCGACGCGGCGTGAGCCGGTCATTCCCCATGCGCGACAGCTGAGCCGGTGGCGCGCCCTCATCGCGCGCACCACCGGCTCAGAGTCGTGAGCCCGACTACTCGTTTCGAACGCTGCGCTCGGTCGCAGCATCCGGATCACGGGGCTCGTCACCCTGCACAGGGGACATCTGGTTGCGACGACGGCTCGCCGGGCGACGCCACAGGGGCTCGGCCTCGGCCATCTCGTGCTCGGTCGCGATGCGGAACGGGGGAGCGTTCTCAACCTCGACAGCGTGTCGGCCTTCGCCGCGAGTGGCCCGCAAGCTCGTCACGATCGAGATCGTGATGATGAGGGCAACGACGCCGAGCGACACGCTCGTCGGAATCTTGTAGACGTCGAGCAGCAGCATCTTGATGCCCACCCAGATAAGCACGAACGCCAGGCCCAGCTTGAGGTAGACGAAGCGGTGCATGAGGTCGGCGAGCAAGAAGTACATGGCACGCAAACCCAGAATCGCAAAGGCGTTGGCCGTGAACACGATGAACGGCTCGCTCGTCACGCCGAAGATGGCCGGGATCGAGTCGACAGCGAAGATGATGTCGGTGACTTCGACGAGCACGAGCACGGCGAGCAGGGGAGTGGCGACAATAACGCCAGCCTTGCGAATGAGGAACTTCTGGCCGTGGTACGCGTCGGTCATCGGCACAAAACGCTTGAAGAGCTTGAGAACTTTCGAGTTGGCGACGTCCATGTGCTCGTTGCGCTTACGAATCATCACGTAGCCCGTGTAGAGCAAGAACGCAGCGAAGACGTAGAGAATCCACGAGAACTGGTCGATCAGCACGGCGCCGAGCGCGATGAAGATCGCCCGGAAAACGAGAGCCCCGATGACGCCCAAGAACAGCACGCGGTGCTGAAACTCACGGGGGACCCCGAAGAAGGCGAAGATGATCGCCCAGACGAAGACGTTGTCGACGGCGAGCGATTTCTCGATCAAGTAGCCGGCGTAGTACTGCTGGCCGAGCTCGGCGCCGTACTCCCACCAGATGTAGCCACCGAAGGCGATGCCGAGCGTGACCCAAATGATCGACCAAATCGCGGCCTCGCGCACGCCAATGACGTGCGCTTTTCGGTGGGCGAACAAGTCGATCGCCAGCATGAGCAGAATGACGCCGAGAACGGCGATCCAGAGCCAGAGGGGGACATCCATGGGAGAACTCCTGAAAGGTCGTGAGAGCGATTCAGGAGGTCTTTCCCAGCCGAACGATGTCGGCCCGTGGCGCCGGATCAGTGTGAGCTGATCGTAGTGACGACGCAACGCAGCTGGGGATACTCCCCTCCGGCCACTAGTGAATCAGATTGCATGTTTGCGATGCGGCTGAAGTGCACACCTCTCAGCAAGTGCACAGAAATGGCTCACGGGGCGCTTATGTGACGCTCGTAATCGGCGTGATGTCGCAGGAAGGCGTCACCACGCCGCGACGTACCTGGTGGCCGTACACGCGGCATCACAGGGTAATCGACGCACAACGCGGCGGATCCGCAGCGTTTCGGAGCTGGGTCAATACTCTGATAATCCACATTATGTCAATTCGAGTGAATGATGCCGACGGATGTTCGCCCTGAGCGTGCCTCAGCGCCCCACCACGGGCATCCCCCGTCGATAGGTTCGAAGTATGCCGACTCTCGACGCCCACGGCCACTCGATCGACGATGCCGAAGACCTGCTGCTCAACGCGATGCGCGCGAGCGATCTCGACGCGCTCGACGCGCTCATCGCCGACGACCTGACCTTTACGCTTCCCGACGGCACCACGATCGGCAAACACGACGACATCGAGTCGCACCGCACCGGCGCGACTCGCTTCGAGAGGCTCACCGAGCTCTCGCGCAGCTCTCGTGAGCTCGACGGCGCAGGAACGACCGAAACGGCGGTTGACGCGGTCATCTTGTGGAATGGCAACCGCATCGACGCTGCTCTGACCTACAGGCGCTCGTGGCGCATTATCGATGGCCGCTGGCAGGTCGTGAGCGGTGCGGCGGCACCGACCGGCTAGCTGTCGCGTCTCACCCGTAGAACGGCCGCAGCTCGACCACACGGTTGCAGGCGCGCGACCCCTCGGCCGCGAGCGCGAGCGCAGCATCCCGATCCGCGGCCTCGACGATCCAGAACCCCGAGACGTACGTCTCGGTGTCGAGCAATGGGCCCGGAGTGACCACCCCCGCTCCCCCGCGGTTGTCCACGACGACGGATGCCCGCGGCGACGCTAAGCCCTCCGCCATGATCAGCTGGCCGGCGCTCTGAAGTCGCTCGTTGAAAGAGTCGATCGCGGCCATCTCGTCGCCCGACCCAGAGCCCGTTTCATCATCGATCACGCAGATCATGTAGCGCATGGTGATGCCCTCTTTCGTTCTGGGTGGCGACTGCCCGCGCTCGATAGCATGCGTGCATGGCAACCGCACCCGCAACCCTCGAGCGCGTTGCCCGCATGTCGTTCGGGCAGGTGTACCCGCTGTACATCGCCAAGCTCGAGCGCAAGGGCCGCACGAGCGACGAACTAGACGAAGTCATTACGTGGCTCACGGGGTTCGACAGCGCCGCCATTGCTCAGCACGTCGCCGACGAGACGACGTTCGCCGACTTCTTTGCCCAATCGCACCTCAACGCCAATGCCTTCCTCATCACGGGCGTGATCTGTGGCGTGCGCGTCGAAGAGATTGAAGAGCCTCTGATGCAACGCGTGCGCTACCTCGACAAGCTCGTCGACGAGTTGGCGAAGGGTCGCCCGATGCAGAAAGTGCTGCGCACGAGCGCGTGACAATGCGCTGCCCCTGCCTGAGCGGACTCCCCTACGCCGAGTGCTGCGAGCCGCTGCACCGCGGCGAAGTCACCGCGCCCACGGCGGAGCAACTCATGCGCTCGCGCTTCAGCGCCTTCGCCGTCGGCGACGCTGACTATTTGCTCGCCACGTGGCATCCGTCGACACGGCCCGCAACGCTCGAGCTTGACCCCGAACTGCGCTGGTATCGCCTCGACATCCTCGACCGTTCGAGCGGCGGCCCGCTCGACACGCGCGGCGAGGTCGAGTTTGAGGCGTTCTGGCGCTCTCCCGACACCCGTGGCTCCCAACGCGAGCGCAGCACCTTCGTGCGCGAGGACGGGCGCTGGCTTTACGTCGCCGAAGCCTGAGCGAGCGCGGCCTCGAGGTCGCGCCAGAGGTCGACCCCCGCCTCGAGCCCGATTGACAGGCGCACGACGCCCGCGCCGGGGCGAGCCTCCGGAGCCACCGGACGATGCGTGAGCGATGCCGGATGCTGCACCAAAGAATCCACGCCCCCCAGCGACACGGCGTGGGTGAAGAGCTGCAGCCCGCCAATGAACCGCTCGGCGGCGGCGTACCCGCCCTCGAGTTCGACCGTCAGCATGGCGCCCGGGCCGCGCAGTTGCGCGCCGAGGATTCCCCGCGGGTCAGCGCCCGGCAACCCCGGGTAGTGCACCCGCGCGACCGCGGGGTGATCGAGCAACCGAGTTGCGAGCTCCCCCGCGGTCGCCTGCTGCGCGCGCACCCGCAAGGCCAGAGTCGGTAGGCCGCGGTGCAACAGGTAGGCGCCGAGCGGGTGCAGCAGCCCACCCGTAATGGCCCGCACAGGGCGAATCGCTTCGGCCCACGCCGTGTTCGACGCGACAACGCCGCCCATGGCATCACCGTGGCCGCCGAGGTACTTCGTGGCGCTGTGCAGCACGAGCGCCGCGCCGTGCGCGAGCGGGTTCTGCAGCACGGGCGTGGCGAAGGTGTTGTCGACCATGACGGGCACCTCGCCCGCGGCCGCAACCACGGCGGCGATGTCGACGAGCTCAAGCGTCGGGTTACACGGAGTCTCCATCACGACGAGGCACGTGTCGTCGCGCACCGCGTCGCCGACCTCATCGGGCGCGCAGTAGGTCGTCTCGGCGCCCAGGAGGCCCGAAGCGAGCAAGTGATCCGTGCCGCCGTAGATGGGCCGCACGGCGACGACGTGTCGGCCTCTCCCCTGGTTCAGGGCGGCGAGCAGGGTCGCTGAGAACGCCGCCATGCCCGTGCCGAACGCGACCGACTCCTCGGCGCCTTCGAGAGCCGCGAGCGCGCGTTCGAAGCGCGCCACGGTCGGGTTCCACAGGCGCGCGTAGACGTTGCCGCCCTCGGTCGGGTGGCCTCCCGTCGCGATCGCCTCGTACGACCCTCCCCCGACCTCGATGTCAGGCAGCGGATTCGTCGTTGACAAGTCGATCGGCAGCGCGTGCACCCCCAGCGCGGTCAAATCGTCACGACCCGCGTGCACCGCAAGGGTCTCGAACGCAACAGCAGGGTCAGAAGCGCCAGTGCTCGACATGCCGCGATTCTGGCGCAGTCTGCGGGTCTAGTGACGCTCTGCCGCAGAACGCGCGATGATTGACGTTGACGGCGCGCATGCTTCATGCTGGCGGGATGCTCGACGCCAGCTCTCCGCAGAACCCGCAGCCCGCATCCCTCGACGCCATCGACCTCATGCTGCTCACCGAACTCGAACGCAACGGGCGCCTGACCAACGCGGCGCTCGCCGCCCGCGCGGGCATCGCCGAGTCGACCTGCACCCAGCGCTTGCGGTCGTTGCGCGACCGCGGCGTCATTCGCGGCTTTCGCGCCGACATCGACCCGGCAGCACTCGGCCTCAGCCTGCAGGCGCTCATCACCGTGCGCCTGGGCACCCACGGCCGCGAGCAGGTGCGCGCCTTCGAGCAGCGCGCCCGCACGCTGCCCAACGTCATCACAGCCTTTCACGTGGCCGGAGCCGACGACTACCTCCTGCACGTCGCCGTCCCCTCCGCGTCAGCCCTGCGTGAGCTCGTGCTCGAACACCTCACGACGCATCCGCACGTGCGCCACGTTGAGACCCAGCTCGTCTTCGAGGTCATCGAAGGCCTCGGGATGCTCCCGCGCAGCGACTCCGCGCCCCACTAGGCCCGCGCAGGTCGGCACGGTGCGCGTTCAGCCTCAGTTGTCTCGTACCGAGGGCCCGCCACCCAGTTCTTCGAACAGGGTCAGCTCAACGTCATCGGGGGCGACCAGCCGGGCGTTGAGCGATTTCCACGGCGTTTCGCGTGCCGACGCAACAACCTCGGCGCCGGCAGCCTCGAGATCCGCGCTGGTCGCGAGCGCGTCGTCAACCTGCACCGCCACGCGCCACCGAGGGCTGTGGTGGCCGTCGGTTTCAATCGAATCAATGAGGTCGACCTGGGCCGCGTTGGCGAGTTCGAGCGTCGCCCTACCGACTTCGAGAATCATGACGCGGGCATCCCCCTCGCCCTCGAATGCGGCGGTCTCCTCTAGGCCGAGCGCGTCGCGCCAGAAAGCCACCGCAGCGTCGTAGTCATCGACCTGGATTACGAGCCGCAGTTGGCGAGCGCTCATGCCGACGGTCCGGCGTGCCGCTGGGTCGCCGCCGCCCACGCCTCGAGTTTCGCGGCCGCCGCTCCCGAGTCGATCGCCTCTGCCGCCACGACAAGTTGCTCAGCAAGACGCTCGACGAGCGGGCGCCGCAGCTGCTCCGGGTCTTGCGCCAGTCGAAACGACACGAGTCCGGCGGCAGCGTTGAGAAGCACGATGTCGCGCACGGGCCCGGCGTCTCCCGCAAGCACGGCGCGAGCGAGTCCGGCATTGTGTTCGGGCGTCGACCCGAGAATGTCGTCAATCTGCGAGGTGGCGATTCCCAGCTCTCGCGGGTCGAGGTCGTGCTCGGTCACGAAGCCGCGCGAGACCTCCCAGATGTGGCTGTGACCCGTCGTCGTGATCTTGTCGATGCCGTCGTCACCGCGGTAGACGAGTGCTGTTGCCCCGCGTGTGCGGAAGACACCAACCATGAGCGGCACGCGGTCGAGACTCGCGACGCCGACGGCCGAGGCCTCGGGCCGCGCGGGGTTACAGAGCGGACCCAGGATGTTGAACACGGTCGAAATACCCAGCTGACGTCGCGGAGGCCCCGCGTGCCGAAAACCCGGGTGAAACACTGCCGCGTTGAGGTAGGTCAGCCCCACCTCGTCGAATACCTTCGCCACGTTCTCGGGCTCGAGCTCAATGTTGACGCCCAGCACGCCCAAAACATCGGATGCACCCGACGACGAACTCGCTGCGCGGTTACCGTGCTTGGCCACCGGCACGCCCGCTGCAGCAACGACGATGGATGCCACCGACGAGACGTTCACGACGGCCCCGTACGGGTCTCCCCCGGTTCCGACGATGTCGAGCACCATGGAGTCGATCTCGATGGAACGGGCATGCCGCAGCGCAGCATCCCGAAATCCGACGATTTCATCGACGGTCTCGCCCTTGGCGCGCAAAGCAACGAGAAAGCCACCTAACTGGGCCTCTGTCGCCTCACCAGAGACCACTTGTTCCATGGCCCACGAGGCATCGGCGATCGAGAGATCATCGCCTTCGAGCATGCGAGTGAGAATTCGGGGCCAAGTAGGGGTGGTCGACATGCCTCGATGCTACTTTCCCCCTCGAATCCGGGGTGTCGCCCGGCCCGAACCTCCAGTTTCATCGGTCATAATGAACAGGTGACCAGCACATCGCTTTCGAGCTCTCTCAGCGCTCCCACGATCAATCGACCGAACGTCGTCGCCGTCGGCACGATCGTCTGGCTCGGAAGCGAGGTGATGTTCTTCGCGGGGCTCTTCGCGATCTACTTCACCCTGCGGTCGACCTCGCCCCAGTTGTGGGAACAGGGCACTGAACTCTTCAACATTCCGCTGGCCACGGTCAACACGATCATCCTCGTGCTCTCGAGTGTGACCTGCCAGTTCGGTGTGTTCGCCGCCGAGCGTCTTCAGGCCCGCCGCACCGGCTGGAGCCCCGTCAAGTGGGGCATGATCGAGTGGTTCTTCTTGACCTACGCGATGGGCGCGGTCTTCGTCGTGGGTCAGATTTACGAGTACGCGATTCTCGTGAGCGAGTACGTCACGCTCAACTCCGACGCGTTCGGATCGGCCTTCTACCTGACCACCGGCTTCCACGGCCTGCACGTCACCGGCGGATTGATTGCGTTCCTGCTGGTGATCGGCCGCGCATACGCCGTGAAGACCTTCACTCACAGGGATGCCACGAGCGCCATCGTGGTCTCCTATTACTGGCACTTCGTTGACGTGGTCTGGATCGGTCTGTTCCTCGTCATCTACGTCCTTCAATGATCCGCAGAATCGAGACGCACCTCACCATGGCACCCACTCCTGCATCCACCCGCCGCGCTGGTCGCCGTCACCCGCTGGCGACGACCGCACTGCTCGTCGTTGGCCTGCTGGCCACGGGCGGCGCGTACGCGCTCGCGACGACGACGGCAACAGCCGAAACGACTGCTGCCAGTGCCGAGCTCATCGACGAAGGCGGCAAGCTCTTTGCCGCCAACTGCGCCAGCTGCCACGGCATGAATGCCGAAGGAACCGCTGCTGGCCCGACGCTGATTGGCGCGGGCGCGCTCGCCGTCGACTTCCAGGTTGGCACCGGGCGCATGCCGATGGCCGCCTCAGGCCCTCAGGCTGAGCTCAAGCCTGTTCAGTTCACGCAGGCACAGATCGATGCCATGGCCGCGTGGGTTGCCGACCTTGCTCCTGGTCCCGCAGTGCCGCCCGACCGCTACATCGCCGGCGATGGCGATGCCGCACACGGTGCCGAGCTCTTCCGCATCAACTGCGCGATGTGCCACAACGTCGCTGGCGCGGGCGGTGCGCTCACCGAGGGCAAGTGGGCGCCCGGACTCGCCGGCGTCGACCCCGTGCACATCTACGGCGCAATGGTCACCGGCCCGCAGAACATGCCGGTGTTCAGCGACCTCAACCTCACTCCTGAAGACAAGAACGACATCATCACGTACCTCTTGTACGTGCAAGAGAATCCCTCTGTTGGTGGATGGGATCTCGGTTCGCTCGGCCCCGTTTCTGAGGGCCTCTTCATCTGGATCTTCGGCCTCGGCGCCCTCGTCGGTGTGACCATCTGGCTCACCGCGAAGTCGAACTAGGCCCGCACGCACTTCGAGGAAAGGACCACCATTGGCTGAGGCACACGACAGCGCACACGGCGGCGAGACCCCGGGCACGGCTGTCGCCCAGCAGCAGGATCACTCTGCTCCGGCACCCGCTGTCGCAGTGGTGCGCTCGGATCGTTTCCCCAACCCGGGTTTTCCGCCGGAGCGGCTGCGCGTCACCGATCTCGACCCCAAGAAAGAGAAGCAGGCCGAGCGCACGATTAGCGCTCTGTTCTTCCTCTCCGTCATCGGCAGTGTGTTCGCCGTCGCGGCGTACATCATGTTCCCGATCGATGAGCTCGACCCCAGCTCGATCCGACTGAACAACATGTTCCTCGGCATCGGCATCACGCTGGGCCTTCTCGGCGTCGGAATCGGCGCAGTGCACTGGTCGAAGGCCCTCATGCATGGGCACGAGCTCGTCGAAGATCGCCACCCCACGAGAGGGAGCGACGAATCGCGTGAGCGTGCCGTCGAGATCTTCCGCGAGGCCAATGCCGAGTCGGGTTTCACTCGACGCAGCCTGGTGCGTAACTCGCTCATCGGTGCCGTCATCGCGACCCCGATTCCGGCCATTGCCCTGTTCCGCGATCTCGCTCCAGCAGAAGACCCCGTTGCGCTCCTCAAGCACACGATGTGGGAAGCCGGAACGCGATTGACTCGCGATCCGTCGGGTACCCCCATCAAGGCGTCTGAGGTGACCATCGGCTCAGCGTTCCACGTCATTCCCGAGGGCCTTGCCGAGCTTGAGTACCACCGCCTCGAAGAAAAGGCGAAGGCAGCCGTTCTCCTCATGCGTCTCCCCGTTGACGAACTCAACGAAGACCCGGCGAAGGCCGACTGGTCGTACGACGGCATCGTCGCTTACTCCAAGATCTGTACGCACGTCGGTTGCCCCGTCGCGCTGTACGAACAGCAGACGCACCACCTGCTGTGCCCGTGCCACCAGTCGCAGTTCGACGTTGCAGACCACTGCAAGGTCATCTTCGGACCGGCGGCGCGTCCCCTCCCCCAGCTCCCGATCACTGTGGATGACGAGGGTTACCTTGTCGCGCAAAGCGACTTCACCGAACCTGTGGGTCCGAGCTTCTGGGAGCGTGCACTGTGAGTACCACTGTGACCCAGCCGGCGTCGTCAGCCGAAACCGCGCCGGGGCGCGGTATGCGGTTCACCGGCTGGGCAGCCAACTACGTCGATGAGCGCACGAGCGCCTCGACCGCCGTGAAGGCCCTGGGCCGCAAGATCTTCCCCGACCACTGGTCGTTCATGCTCGGCGAGGTGGCGCTCTACAGCTTTATCGTCATCCTGCTGAGCGGAACGTTCTTGACGTTCTTCTTCGACCCCTCAATGACCGAGGTCGAATACTCGGGCTCGTACGTGCCGTTGCAGGGCATCCCGATGTCGGTCGCCTACCACTCGGCACTCGACATCTCGTTCGAGATCCGTGGCGGTCTGCTGATGCGACAGGTGCACCACTGGGCAGCCCTGCTGTTCGTGGCCGCCATCGGTCTGCACATGCTTCGCGTGTTCTTCACCGGCGCGTTCCGCAAGCCGCGCGAGTTCAACTGGGTCATCGGCTTCTTGCTCTTCATCATGGCGATGGCGCTCGGCTTCACGGGCTACTCGCTCCCCGACGACCTCCTCTCGGGCAACGGTCTGCGCATCATTGACGGAATGATCAAGGCGGTGCCGGTGGCCGGCGCTTGGATCTCGTACCTGCTCTTCGGTGACGAGTTCCCCGGAACCGACATCATTCCCCGTCTGTACGTGCTGCACATCATGCTGCTCCCCGCGATTACGATCGCGCTGATCGGCATTCACATGGTGCTCTTGATCGTCAACAAGCACACGCAGTTCGCGGCGCCTGGCCGCACCAACGACAATGTCGTCGGTGCGCCCGTGCTCCCCGCGTTTGCGGCGAAGGCCGGCGGATTCTTCTTCATCGTCTTCGGCGTCATCGTGTTGATCGCCTCGTTCTTCACGATCAACCCGATTTGGAACTACGGCCCCTACGACCCGTCACCGGTGTCTGCGGGTACCCAGCCCGACTGGTACATCGGCTTCGCCGATGGTGCTCTCCGCCTGATTCCGCCGAACCTCGACTTCGTCGACCCGCTCGGCTACACGTGGGCGTTCGGCGTGCTGATTCCGCTCGTCGGTTTGCTCGTGTTCCTTGCCGCGGTTGCGCTGTATCCGTTCTTCGAGGCATGGGTGACGGGTGACCGCCGCGAGCACCACATCGCCGAGCGTCCGCGCAACGCTCCTGTTCGCACGGCAATCGGTGCCGCCGGCATTACCTTCTATGCCGCGCTGTGGGCTGCTGCAAGCTCCGACATCATCGCGACCCACTTCCGGTTGTCGATCGAAGGCGTCATTCACGCGCTTCAGTTCGCAACCGTGGTGGGCCCGTTCATCGCGTTCTTCATCACCAAGCGAGTCTGCCTCGCCCTGCAGCGTAAAGACCGCGAGATCGCGCTTCACGGCTTCGAGTCGGGCCGCGTGGTCCGCTTGCCGGGCGGCGAATACATCGAGGTGCACGAGCAGCTCGATGACTTCGAGCGCTGGCGTTTGGTGAGCTTCGATGAGTACCAGCCCCTCATGATCCGGCCCAACGACCAGGGCAAGATCACTGTGGCTCAGCGCGTTCGTGCCGGCCTTTCACGCTGGTTCTTCGAAGACCGCATCGCGCCGGTGACGATGAACGAGCTGGAGTCACAGAAGCACTAGCAGTTCAGCGCCAAGAAGGCCCCGCTCCTCCCCTGGGAGGGTCGGGGCCTTCTTACTGAAGAGCAGGGTCGAGTGGTGTCCAACCAATGGGCCGTGGCCGTGTACTGTTCGCGCGCTGAGCGGCGGCGTTGCGTGACCATCCCTGACGTTCATCCGCACCGCGCGCAGTAACAGCCCCGCGTGCTACCCGAAACCCGACGTCATCGATCACCGCGTCGGGCGCACTGCCTCGTCGCACTGACGCACGAACGTTCCATGGTCGGTCGGCCCATCCCCCACCTCGCAACACACGGTAGTCGCCGTACCGCGCCGTGTCGGCGTGATCCCAGACCCACTCCCACACGTTGCCCAGCATGTCATCGAGGCCGAACGTGTTCGCTTGCTTTGTGCCGACCGGTTGCGGGGCGTGCACCAGGTCGAGTGACGTCCACGCAATCTCGGCAAGCGGACCATAGTGCGGGCCGTCAGTACCACCACGGCATGCGTACTCCCACTCAGCCTCGGTCGGCAACCGGAATCCGTCGGCGCCGGTATCCCACTCGACGCGATTGCCGTCAATCCGATATGCGGGGCGGAGCCCGAGTTGCTTCGAGGCCTCGATACACCAGACCACCGCATCTTGCCAAGAAACCCCATGCGCGGGCACGGCTGGGTCGCGCACGACCAAGGGATCGTTGAGACGATGCTGATCCCACGATGGGGTGGTCGAGAACTGGCTCCACGTCACCGAGGTGCGCGCAAGGGTGAAGGGTTACAGAGCGACCGTGCGCGAGGTGCGCGTACGCGCGTCACCCAGTGAAACCGTGCCGCCGGTAAGGCTAACCATCTCTAGATGAGGTTCAGTGACGCGCGACACCTTCGAAGGCTAACGCCCAACATCCCTGCTGCGAGGATTATGACGTGGCTGGTGAGCGGGCCAACCACTCGCGCCGCAGCAAGGCGAATCGTTCGAGAGTGGTCCACTCGCCCTTGAACCAGTCGCCGTCAAGAACGACGCCTTCGTGCCGCAGCCCGAGGCGCCGCATGAGTGCAATAACCGCTATATTGCGGGCATCCCCCTGCATTACGATGCGATGCGCCCCGCGCTCGGCCATGAGCCACTCCATGACGGCCCCGAGCGCTTCTGTGGCGTAGCCCTGTCCCTGGTGCCGTGGGTCAAGCGTGACGCCGAGTTCATACGAGTCGGGTTGCGCGTCGTCAGCGCCAACCGCGACATCGCCGACGAGCTCGGCCGAGCTAGCGGCAAACCGATCTCGCACGGCAAGCTGCACCCACTCCCCCGGAGCAGGGATTCCTGACGGTGGCTGCGCGGCAACGAGCGACTCAGCCTCGTTGAACGAGTAGTCCGATGACCACGACTGATAGCGGGCAACCTCGTCAAGCCTGCGGTAGGCCACGAAGGCCGGGATATCAGGCGCAGCCAAGGGGCTGATCTCCAACCGCTCCGTTGCCAGTCTCAGGCTCATGGGTCCATCAACTCGGGTCAGAACACCCGACGCATGTATTCGGCGTTCTGGGAGTAGCCCAGGCGGTCGTAGAACCCTCCCGCACGACGCGCGGCCACCGTCAACTGGCGGACACCCCGCCGGATGCACTCCGCCTCAACCTCGTGCACGAGAGCCGTGCCCAGATCGAGTCCGCGAGCATCTTCGTCAACAGCGATCTCTTGCAGTTGAGCCGACAACCCGTTGGTTGAGAGTAAGCGTGCAATCGTCGTCAGGGCGTAACCCTGCACGACACCGTCGGGGTTCTCGGCGACCAGCAACAGCACATCGTCGTTCGTGCCCGAGACGATCGCCGTGAAGCTTTCGTCGAACGCAGACCTCACGGGAACGAAAGCGGCGCCGAGCTGGCGCACGAGCTCGAACACGGCATCCGCATCCGTCGCCAAGGCCCGGCGTACGCCGCTCACGTTAGCGACCGAAGTTGCCGCGGTAGTACTCGTACACCCAGCCAACGAGCGCGACGAGAGCGAGCGGCACCGCGTACGCGACGATCCAGAACGAGATC
>CALRWH020000035.1:0-19838 GCA_943371805.1 Pseudomonas synxantha
GTTCTTTGCGAATGCAAGGGGCTGTTTCCGCGTGTGCAGCTAGAAGAGCACGCTGATCCCCAGAGTCCAGCACACGCGACTCTTTGCGGGAATCATCATCACCCTGTCGAGCTCGATCGACGTCGTGAGCATGTCGAAGTATGCAGTGGCCGGCTCGAGCGCGACGATCGGCTCAGCACGGAAGTCGAACCTGTCGAACCAGACCCCGAAGTACGGGCATTCCGCCGTCCACGACAGGCGCAAGGTAGCCCCATCGGGATGCACCAGCGCAGCCGAACGGGCTACCTGATCAGGATGTACGTAGAACTTGCGGTACCCGCCCGGCGCGATCGTGTCGATCGCCCCGAGGTCCGCTGCCCAGTCGAGCGTGGGAAGGGCGGGATCCATCACATCGACCACCGAGGTCACGCTCGACGGGAGCATCACGCGAGAGCCCTCAGGAGCGCGGAATTGGGGATGCGCAGCCCACATGAAGGGGATATCCCGGTGTCCCGCTTCGACCTCGTAGTCCAGGAAGAGTTCATCGTCGCCCGCACGCATGGTGCGGCTGAAGGTGTAGCCGAATGCCTCGTCCACGACAGAGACCGTGTTTCTCGAGACGGCGAACTCCTTCGTCCACAGGTTGCCGTGATCGCCGAGCGCGACACCATCCACCTCGCACGCGACGATGGTTGGCGCACACTCGTCCCACGCGGCCATCTCGGCGTCGAGGAACGCCGCACCGTCACGAGGAGGCGCGCTGACGGGATTGTCAGGCTGCGCGATCCATTCCACACCACGGGAGTCGATGAGTGACACGATCTTGGCACCGCGAAGAGGGTTGACGGTGACTTTCAGGCCGCCTGCCGACATCGACACGGTCGGCTCGCCCGATGGCCAGAGGGTCGTACTCGAATCCATGATCTGTCTCCATTATTGTCAGTGGCACCCGGCGTCAGACCGTGGTCACGAGACCGCCGTCGACCAGTAGCGAGGTGCCGGTGATGTATGCCGCCGCGCTGCTCGCCAGGAAGGCGACGGCCTCCGCGACATCGTCAGGTGTTCCGAGTCGCGCGGCGGGAATGTGAGTGAGTTGGTCATCGATGACCTCCTCAGGAACGCCATCCCACACCCGCGTGCGGATGGCGCCGGGGATGACAGCGTTGACCCGGAGGTTGGGGCTGTACTCGACGGCAAGCTGCCGGGTGAGCGCAAGAACACCCCCCTTCGCGGCCGCATAGGCGGGATGCCCTGGCCACGCTGCGACCGCGTGAACGCTTGACACATTGACCATTGCTCCCCCAGGCCGAGTGAGATCGGCGTGGAAGGTCTTGACCGAGTGGAAGACCGCGTCGAGAATCACGGAGATCTGCCGGTCCCAGCTCTCCGCCGTCATCTCGTGTGCGGGCTTCACGTCGAGGGCGAATGCGTTGTTGACGACGGTCGAGACCGACCACCCGCGCTCGTGAACCGCCGCCCGGGCAAGCTCCCACGACGCGGCGCGGCCGACATCCAGCAGCAACGGCATGACGTCCCCGCCCTGTGACTCGATCGCGTTGGCGACCAGAGTCGCCGCATCGAGGTCGATGTCGGCGAGCACGACCCGCGACCCGCGTGCGGCGAGCAGGCGGCCGCACGACGCTCCGATGCCATGTGCGGCGCCGGTGATGAGTGCGCAGTCGTTCACGATCTGTCCTTTCCCTCGGTGACGGCCAGCAGCGCGAGCAGGGCGGGGCCCTGCCCCCACGGCACGACGTAGCCGACCGGTACTGCTCCGTAGTGCTCAGCGACCGTTGAAGCGTAGACCGCCGCGGACACCCTGCAGAGGTTGCCGGCTTCGTCGAACGACATCTCCAGCGCCCGAGTCGCCGACGCGATCGACGGTCCCACCGCGTCGACGTCGACGATTCCGAGATCGAGGGCGCGGCGGAATCCGGCCAGCATGAAGGCCGTCGTCGAGTACTCATCACCCGATTCGGGCAGGTGCACCACGACCGGCCAGTGGCCATCGGCTCGTTGCGTCGCCACCATCCCCGAGACCAAGGAGCGGATCGACAAGGCGAGGTCGTCGACGGAGGCGAGATCATGACCAGCGCCGCGAAGATCCTCGACGATGTCGAGCATTCCCAGCAGCGCCCAGCCCTGACCACGACCCCAGCCGGGCCCGAACGCGTCGGGCTCTCCCTCAAGACGGAAGTGATCGAACAGGCCGTCTGGACGCTGAAGCGCCTTCACATACCCGCGCGCCTGCACGAGGCCCGCCTCGATGTAGCGGTCGTCGCCCAGCAGCGTCCCGAGCTTCACGAGGAATGGTGCGTCAAAATGCAGGCAGTCGACGCACACGCACGCGGGCGGATCTTCTAGCAGTCGCACGTCGCGGGGCGTCGCGGTGCCCGCGTACGGCTCCAGCAGGGGCGCTCGTTCCCACACTCGATAGACGCCGAAGACAGAGGGGCGATCCATCAGGTAGTCCGCCAAGTCGCGGCAGGCATCGAGGAGGATCGCGTCCTCATAGCGTTCCGCGACACGCACCATGGCGTGGCCTGGAGCAGTGCAGTCGAGAGCCGCGAAGGGATGCCGACGCGTGGCCCATGACCGACCCCAGGCCTGCACGAAGGTTGCCCACCGCTCATCGCCGGTGACCTCCGTGGTCTCAACGAGCGCATCGAAGGCCACCGAGTCGCCGAAGTTCCAGGTCTGGAAGGGCAGCAGGGTCATGCCGCCAGCCACCGCGTCGACAAGCGCGCGATCGAGTGAGAAGCGAACGGGATCCCCGCTGCGCGGGGTCGAACGCAGTGCGCCGTTCGCGTCATCCGTCGCGTCGTAGTCCGCCTGCCCCCAGACCACTGTCGAACTCGTCATTGACGACCCCATAGGGATCGTCCCTCCGAATCCGTGCCGCGCTGCACGACGTCACCGCGCGCCTCGAACCGCTCGAGGTGTCCGACCACAGGATAGGCCAGGGTGCTCGCAGTTCCCTCGTTCGGCCAGGGGCCGGCGACAGGGTTCAACTGCTCGAGCAGCTCGTGCAGCGAGACTCCGCCCTTGGTCGGAAGCGCAGACCACAGAAGGGCGTCGAGACGTTCTGCGAAGGCTCGGCTCTCGGCGAGGAACGCGCGCGCCTCGTCGCCGACCATCGTCGGGTAATGGGCCGTCAACAGCAGTCGGTGAGAGGCGTGCTCGAGACGGTCGATGGTCGCGAGGTAGTCGTCGACGAACCGATAGGTCGGGGCGAAGACGGGCGTGCCATCAGGGAGGTCGACAGAGCCGGCGAGTACCGCATCCGAGACCAGCACGGCATCGGCATGCGGAACCACGACAGCGGTGTGCCCGTGCGAATGGCCCGGCACGTGCCACACCTCGACAGAGCGACCGCCGAGATCGAACCGTTCCCCGTCGGCGACGTCGCCATCGAGCGGGCCTTCACCGGTGACCGATCGCACCCAGTCCATTACCGCGGGATCTTCGTCCCAGCCGTACTTGTCGAGGAATCCGAGCCCTCGTTGCGAGAGGAATGTCGGGTAGTCCTCGATGAGGGGCCGGTCGGCGGCATGCGCGAGGATCCGAGCGTTCGGGAATGCGGCACGCGCGTCTGCGATGCCTCCGAAGTGATCGACATCAGCGTGAGAAACGACGATGGTGGCCAAACGTTCCGGGTCGAGCCCGAGATGCGCGAATGCCGGCAGCACGTACTGAGGAATCGTGCCGATGACTCCGGTGTCGAACATGAACGAATGTTCAGAACCGTTGACGACGTAGATCGACACGATTCGCGGGCCCAATGGGGTATCGATGCGATAGAGGCCGTCAGCGAGCTCCGTGACGGACGTGTTGAGATCGAAATCAACCATGATTCACCTTCCTGTGAACTTTGCGGGGCGCTTCTCGGCGAATGCAGCACGCCCTTCGGCTGCGTCGTCGGTCAGCATGAGGTACGAGAACGAGTCGTTCTCGATGAGGAGCGCAGCCTCCATCGGCACGTTGTCTGCCAACCGGATCATCGCCTTGGTCTTCTGGATGGCGATCGGGGAAAGCTCCGCAATCGTCGCCGCAATCTCCATGGCACGCTCGCGCAGAAGCGCGGGCTCCACGAGCTCCTGAATCAGACCCAGGCGAAACGCTTCTTCGCCGTCGATGGGCAACCCCGTCATCAGCATCCGAGAAGCGGGTCCCGCCCCGATCAGGCGAGTGAGAAGCTGAGTCTGTCCGGAGCCGGCGTGCCAACCCAACCGGATCTCGCCGGAAGCGTAGGTCGAGCGTGCGGTCCCGATACGGATGTCGGAGCCAGTTGCGATCTCGAGGCCCCCGCCGATGCAGTGGCCGTCAACGGCCGCCACGATCGGCTTCCTGATCTGCCATACGGCCCGCGCGTAGTCCTTCCGGGCGTCGAAGCGATTCCGCATCGTCCAGTTGTCCCCGTAATCATCGAGACCGTTGATGTCACTGCCGGCACAGAATGCGCGTTCACCTTCGCCTCGGATGACGACGACCCTTACCGAGTCGTCATTGTTGATGCGATAGGCGGCAGTGTTCATCTCCGCATCCATGGCCGAGGTGATCGTGTTCAGCTTGCGCGGTCGATCGATCACGAGCTCTAGAACATGGCCATCCTGCTCGAACCGCAGGCGCCCATCGTGGTCATTCACTCTGTCTCCAACTCCGTCGTTGTCTCGCTACGTTAGTCAGATTATATTACTAATCCACGAACGCACAAGGCTCAGAAGTCGAGCGCTACGAGGCCGCCGCCCGCGCACGGTCGGCGAGTGCCTGCCGGACATCCTTGTCGGCCTCCGCCATCAACTCGGTCATGCACCGGGCCGCTCGATCCCGATCCTGATCCGCAATCGCATCAACGACGGCCTGGTGAAGACCCACGAACCGACGCTCTTCGTGCCGGTCGTGGAAGAGCATGGAATCTCGGGCATGCAGCGCGGATTCCAAAATCACCTCGAATCGCTCGAGAAGCTCATTGCCGGCCGCGACCAGCACCGCGCGGTGGAACGCAACATCCGCCGCGATCGTCTCTTCACGAAGGGAGCCGTGGGAACTGTCGAGCTCCGCCATCCAGTGTCGAATCGTGGCGAGCTCCTCGTCACTGCGGCGATCAGCCGCCATGGCTGCCGCCGCGGGCTCGATGATCGATCTCACCTCGTCGAGCTCGAGCAGAAGTCGTTCGTCGATGGGCCCCCTCGAGCGCCAATCCATGACGTCCTTGTCCAGCAGCCGCCACGACTGACGGTCGGTGACGAAGGTGCCGATGCGGGGGCGGGCATCAATGAGGCCCTTGTCGGTGAGGACCTTGATCGCTTCGCGCAAGACAGTTCGAGAAACGCCGTACTCGTCGAGGATCGCGTCTTGATCCAGAACCGTTCCCGGGAGCAGGTCTCCCCCCAGTATCCGCATGCCGAGGGCATCGACGACTTCAGCATGGATTCCGCGCCTCGTGTGATTCGACATGGTGAGGATCATCCTATTGTATGAGCGTTGATCCCGTCATGACCGGGCTCCCTGGCCGATTCAGCTGGGAGGCATCCCGATGACGCCGGCGTCGGCGAGCGCCGAGATCGTGGCCTCATCGAACCCCAGCTCGCTCAGCACCTCTCTCGAGTGCTGCCCGAGCCCCGGCGCTCCTCGACGAATCGAGGCCGGGGTATCAGAGAGCTGGATCGGCGGACGGACAGTTCGCACGGTCGATTCACCCGAACGATCGGGCTGGGTCGTGAAGAACCCACCGGAGACAATGTGGGGATCCTGCTCCAGTTGCGCATGGGAGTACACGGGCCCGGCCCACACTCCGTGTCGATCGCACTTCTCGAGCCATGCCGACGTGACATCTCCGACGAACGCGTTCCGGATCCTGGCGTACACCTCGTCCCGGTTCGCCTGACCATCGTTGTACGCAGTCTGAGAGCGCAACCAATCGTCATCGAGAACCTCGCCGAGCGCCGGAAGCGGGGCCATGGCGAGCGAGAGCCAGCCGTCCGCTGTGCGGTACACCCCGTAGGGTGCGCCGATCGCCGCGTGCGCCGACCACTCGCGGGTCCGTTCCGGCGCGTAGCCGGTGTTCAGGACCGTGACGAACTCTTGCAGTTGCGCGTCAAGGACCACGTTGAGCATGTTGATCTGCACGTGCTGCCCCACGCCCGAGTGCGACCGCGACTGCAGTGCGGCGAGGATCCCGATCGCTGCCTGGTACCCCGTCATGACGTCTCCCGCCCAGAGCGCTCCTGGCGTCGGCGGGTCGTCCTCAGCACCAACCGAGAACATCGACCCTGAGTACCCCTGGATGACGAGGTCTTGACCGGGACGATCCCGATACGGACCGCTCGGTCCGTATCCCGAAATAGAGCAGTAGACCAGTCGCGGGTTGATGGCGGCGAGCTGCTCGTAACCGATGCCCAGCCGTTCCGCCGTTCCGTAGCGGAAGTTCTGCACGAAGACATCGGCCGTCTCGACCAGACGGCGGATGACCTGCGCGGCGTCGCGACTCTTCAGGTCGATCGCCAGACTGCGCTTGTTGCGATTCACCGAGACGAAGGTGCTCATCAGGCCGTCGACCCGGCGGTCTCCCAGACCGTGCGTGCGATTGAACTCGCCCTCACCGGGTGACTCCACCTTGATTACGTCGGCTCCAAGGTCACCCAACCGTGTGGCGCAGATCGGCCCGGCAAGCATCTGGGTCGCATCGATGACGCGAATGCCGTCGAGCGCACCCTGGCTCGTAGTGGCTAGAGACATGACTTCGGCTCCTCACAACAGAAGGACGGGAACCCAGCGTTCCTCGGTTCTGTAGTATAGTAATACTATATACTTCTTCCGCGTCCAAGGAGTTCAGAGACCCTCGGTACCTGATCTGCTGACACTCCCCTCGGGCACCACAGAGAACGGGAACAATGAGGCTCCTCCGAATCGGGCCGGCCGGCGCCGAGCGCCCTGCCGCACTCGTCAACCACCCCATCGACGGCTGCAGAATCATCGACCTGTCGAGCATCATCGACGACATCACCCCCGAGGTGCTCGCGCCATCGATGCTCGGCCTCATCTCTGACGGGCTTGAGAGCGGCGAGCTGCCGACGCTCGAGCCAGGGCAGCGCATCGGCGCACCGCTCGCGCGCATCGGAAAGATCGTGTGCGTCGGCCTCAACTATCGCGAGCACGCGGTCGAGGCCGGCCTCCCCATCCCCGACGAGCCCATTCTATTCATGAAGGCGCCCGACACCGTCGTGGGGGCGGATGACGACGTGCACGTGCCGCGCGGCAGCGTCAAGACCGACTACGAGGTCGAGCTCGCGGTTGTCATCGGGCGCATCGCCCGGTACCTCGACCCCGAGGACGCCCCGCTCGACTACGTCGCCGGCTACGCCGTGAGCAACGACGTCTCCGAGCGCGAGTTCCAGATGGAGCGCGGCGGGCAGTGGGATAAGGGCAAGAATTGCGAGACCTTCAATCCGCTCGGCCCATGGATCGTCACCGCCGATGAGGTCGACGATCCGCAGTCGCTCGCGCTCAGCTCGAGCGTCAACGGCGAAGTTCGCCAGAACTCGAGCACGGCCGACATGATCTTCCCCGTCGCCGAGCTCGTGCGCTACATCAGCCAGTTCATGACCCTCTACCCGGGCGACGTCATCAACACCGGCACACCGCAGGGCGTCGGGGCTGGTTTCGAGCCACCGCGGTTCGTGGGGGCCGGCGACGTCGTCGAGGTGACGATCGAGCGGCTGGGCACCCAGAGGCAACGGTTCATCACGGCCCCTGGGGTGTCGCGATGAGCGCCGCAGAGCAGACGCTCGTCGTCGTGGGCGCGGGCTCGGGCATCGGGGCGGCCGTCGCGGGGCTGCTCGCCCAGCGTGGCTACGTCGTCGCCTGCCTCGACCGCGACACGGCAGGAGCATCCGCCACCGCCGACATGATCGTCGCGAACGGCGGCGACGCGTTCGGCATCGCCGCCGACGCGACCGACCCCGCGACAATCGAGGCGGCCTTCAGTGAGGTCGAGGCCCGTCGCGGGCAGATCCACGCGGTCATCAACACCGCCGGGATCCAGGGACAGCTCGGACTGCGCAGCCATGAGGTGAGCCTCGAGGATGTTGATCGCGTGTACGCGGTCAATGTGCGCGGAGCCCTCGCGATCAGCCAGGCCGCGATCACGCGCATGCTGCCCTACGGCTACGGTCGAATCGCGCACGTCGCCTCGATCGCGGGGAAGGAGGGCAACCCCGGCATGATCGCGTACTCCACGACCAAGGCCGGGCTCATCGGCATGGTCAAAGCCCAGGGCAAGGAATATGCCAAGGATGGCATCACCATCAATGCCCTCGCCCCTGCGGTCATCCAGACACCATTCCTCGACACTCAGCCCGCCGAGGTCATCGCGTACATGACCGAAAAGATCCCGATGGGGCGCACGGGCACGGTCACCGAGGTGGCCGAGATGCTGGGGTGGATGATCTCGCCCGAGTGCAGCTTCACCACGGGCTTCACCTTCGACCTGTCCGGTGGTCGTGCCACCTACTGAGCCGCCGAGCGCTGCCGACGAGCGTGCGGCGGAGGCGGAGCTCCTGACCCCGGGTAGCGTGGTGCCCTACCTAACTGCGCGCGGAGTCCTCGGGCCTGGTGCGACGGCCGAAGAGCTCAGTGGGGGCGTGAGCAATGTCGTGCTGCGCATCCGTGATGACCGCACCGAGCTCATCGTCAAGCAGTCACTGCCTCGCTTACGCGTGGCCGAGGAATGGCTCGCTCCGCAAGAGCGCACGATCACCGAAGGTGAGGCGATGGTGCTCGCCGCGACAGTCATCGATGACGGCGTGCCGCGCATCGTGCTGAGCGACGAGTCGGCGTTCGCGCTCGTGATGGAGGCTGCTCCCACCGACTGGACTGACTGGAAGACCCAGCTCATGGCGGGCACCGTGAGTGACCGCGTTGCAGCGCGCGTCGGCACGATCACGGGCGCCGTGCATCGTGCCACCCTCGACGAGGCGACGCTCAGCCCGTTGCTGCGCGAGACCGAGCCGTTTGAGCAGCTGCGCCTGCGGCCGTACTACGAGCACGCCGCGCGCATGAAACCCGAGTGGGCTGCAGTGCTCAGCGAGCTCGCCGACGAGCTGCGCGAGAACCGCCGCTGCCTGGTGCACGGAGACCTCTCGCCCAAGAACATCCTCGCGCCGTCCGACCCGCACAGCGAACGAGCGTGGGTCATCGACTTCGAAGTGGCGCACCGCGGCGACCCGCGGTTCGACCTCGCCTTCTTGCTCACGCACCTGACGATGAAGGCTGTGCACCTGCCCACGCACGCGGGCGAGTTCGACATCGCGGCGCGATCGTTCATCGACGCCTATGCCGCGTCGGCCGGGCCCGACCTCGCCCCCGATGTCGCCGGGACGATGCGGCACGTCGGCGCACTGCTGCTAGCTCGCGTGCACGGCAAGTCACCCGCCGAATACCTCACCCCTGATGGCCGCGCTCATGTCGAGCGACTGGCCGCCCCCGCGCTCGAGGGTCGCATCGCGAGCCTCGACGACCTGTTCCGTAGTCGAGAGGACGCCCGTTCATGACCCTGTCAGCCATTCGCGATGTTCACGCGTGGGAAGCCCTCGACTCACGCGGCAAGCCGACCGTCGCCGCCGTTGTCGAGTTGGCAGATGGCGCGCGCGGGCGAGCCGTGGTGCCCTCGGGCGCATCCACCGGCGGCCACGAAGCCGTCGAACGGCGCGACGGCGGCGATCGTTACGGTGGCTACGGTGTGCTCGGGGCGGTCGCCTCGGCTAATGGTGAACTGCGCGATCGCATCATCGGCATCGATGCCACCGATCAGCAGGCGGTGGATGCCGCTCTCGAGTCGGCCGACCCCCGACCTGATCTCGGCACGGTCGGCGCCAACGCCGTGCTGGCTCTCTCGCTCGCCACGCTGGTCGCGGCAGCGGACTCGACCGCGCGCCCGCTGTGGCGACAGCTCGACGACTCGCCCGAGCCGCTCATTCCGATGCCCATGGTCAACATCGTGTCGGGCGGTGCCCACGCGCGTGGTCTGCTCGATATTCAAGACGTGCTCGTCGTGCCCGAAGGGGCCACGTCGTTCGCACAAGCGATCGAGTGGGTGGCGCGCGTGCGCCAAGCTACCGCCGATTTGCTCGATGAACGAGGCGGCTCCTCGGCTCTCGTTGCCGACGAGGGCGGGCTCGCGGGCTCGCTCGGCAGCAACGAAGCCGGCCTCGCGCTCGTAACCGACGGCATCGCCCGCTCAGGGCTCAGACCGGGCATCGATGTGAGCCTCGCGCTCGACCTGGCTGCCAATCAGTTGTGGACAGGCGAGCGCTACGCCTTGCGCGTCGAGCAGAGAGAGCTCACTGCTGACGACTGGCTGGGGGTGGTGGCGGGCTGGTGCGAGAAGTTTCCGATCAGCTCGATTGAAGACGCCCTGTTTGAAGACGACTGGGCGGGCTGGGCGAGCGCGTCGACCTCGATCGGGGTCGGGCGACAATTGCTCGGCGACGACCTCTTTGCCACCAACGACGCACGCGTCGAGCGCGGGGTCGCCGAGGGTGTCGCCAACGCCGTGCTCGTGAAGCCCAACCAGGCCGGCTCGGTCTCGCGCGCCGTTGCGGTGGTGCGTCGCGCTCACGCGGCCGGCTACGGCACCGTGGTGAGCGCCCGCTCGGGCGACACCGAAGACACCTGGCTCGCCGACCTCGCCATTGGGTGGCGCGCGCGCCAGATCAAGGTCGGGTCAACAATGCGGTCAGAACGCACCGCGAAGTGGAACCGCGTGCTCGAGATCGAGTCACGCGCAGCCGGGCGAAGCGTCTTCGCCGGGCGTGACGCGCTCGCTGGGCGCAGTTAGGGTCGCAGTCATGGTCACCACGACAACCGCACGCCAGCTCACCGCCCCTCTCGCCGACCACGGCGAAGGCCCGGTCTGGTTCGCCGACGCCAGGCAGCTTCGCTTCGTCGACATGCTTGCGGGGGACATCGTCACGATCGATGCTGACGGCGCGCTTGTGGAACGTCGATCGGTCGGGGCAGTCGCGGCCGCCTTCCGCCCGCGCGCGAGCGGGGGTCTCGTCATCGCGGTCGAACGCGGCTTCGCCCTGCTCTCGAGCGACGGCGAGCTCACGACCCTGCCGGAAGTGTGGAGCGACCCGACTGTGCGCATGAACGATGGTGCATGCGACACCCAGGGTCGGTTCTTGTGCGGCTCCATGGCCTATGACGCCGCCGGGCGGGGCTCCCTTCACCGCCTCGAGCTCGACGGTTCAACGACCACGGTGCTCGACGGCCTCACCATCTCGAATGGCCTCGCGTTCAGCCCTGACGGCTCGAGCGCCGTGTTCGTCGACTCGATGACGGAGCAAGTGCGCCGCTACCACCTTCCCGCCGACGATGGGCGGTGGCATGACTACGACGTCGTCGTCGAGATCGACCCCGCAGTCGGAACCCCCGACGGCTTGTGCGTCGATGCCGAGGGCGGCATCTGGGTGGCGCTCTGGAACGGCTCTGCCGCGCACCGCTACGCGGCGACAGGCGAGCTCACCGATGTCGTCGAGTTGCCCGTGCCGCAAGTGACGGCGTGCGCGCTCGGCGGCAGCGACGGGCGCACGCTCTTCATCACGACCTCGGCGCTCGGCGTCGACCGGGCCGCTCAGCCCAAGGCCGGGGCCGTGTTCACTGCCCGGGTTACCGTTGCCGGGGCACCGGTACTGCCAGCGCACCTCTAGCGCGCCGTAGGCTCGACGCATGCAGTACTGCATCTTCACTGAGCCCCAGCAAGGCGCGAGCTACGACACGATCCTGGCGCACGCGCAGCGCGCCGAGAAGCTCGGCTTCCACGCCTGGTTCCGCAGCGACCACTACTTCGTCATGGGCGACGGAGACGGCCTGCCGGGCCCGACCGACGCGTGGACGACCCTCGCGGCTCTTGCGCGCGAGACCAGCACGATCCGCCTGGGCACGCTCGTGAGCTCGGCCACGCACCGGCACCCGGGCATCCTCGCCGTGCAAGTGGCGCAGGTCGACCAGATGTCCCACGGGCGCGTCGAGTTCGGGCTCGGCACGGGGTGGTACGAGCGCGAACACGAAGCGTTCGGCATCCCGTTTCCTGACAAACGGTTCGGGATGCTCGAAGAGCAGCTCGCCATCGTGACGGGTTACTGGGCCACGCCCGACGGCGCGACCTTCTCGTTCGAGGGCGACCACTACCGGCTCGTCGACGTGCCTGCCCTTCCGAAGATCGTGCAAGAGCGCATGCCCGTCATCGTCGGTGGGGGCGGACCGCGCAAAACGCCCCAGCTTGCGGCGCGCTACGCGACCGAGTTCAACATCGGATTTCGCGCGCTCGAGAGCTTTGCCGAGGTGCTCGAGAACGTGCGTGCGATCTGCGTCGAAGAAGAGCGCGACCCCGCGACGCTCAGTATGTCGGCCGCGTGGCCCACGGTCGTGGGCCGTGGCGCGGCCGAGATCGCGCGGCGCTGCGAGGCCGTCGAGATCGACCCCGCGAGCGATCACAGCGAGCGCCTCGTTGGCACCCCCTCACAGGTCGTCGACCAGCTCGGCGCCCTGCGCGAGCTCGGGGTCGACCGCGTGTACCTCCAGACGGTCGACATGACTGACCTCGACCACCTCGACCTGATTGCGGCCGAGGTCTTGCCGCAGCTGAGCTGAAGAGAGCATCCATGACCACCACTGCATTCGACACCGCCGCCGACTGGACCCGCCGCCAGGTTGACCTGGGCCGCCTGCCCGTCGCCGTGATCGGCGTTGTTGACGCGAACGGCGTGGTCGACGTGGCGGCGTTCGGCACTGACTCGGTGAGTGGCCGCACCGCGCACGTGGACGACCGCTTCGCGCTGTACTCGATCACCAAGCCCCTCGTCGCGCTCACGGCAATGCGCGCGGTTGAGCGCGGACTCCTCACGACCGAAACCCCGCTGCGGGAAGCTCTGCCCGCGTTCAGCCACCCCGGCGTCACCCTGCAGCACGTGTTGAGTCACACGTCGGGCATCGCCGATGTGCGTCTCGAAGACGACGGGCCCGTGCGTTCGCACGGTCACGCGACCACGCTGCGCGAGGCTCTCGAGCGGGCGCCGATCGAGTTCGTGCCGGGCACCGCGCGGCGCTATGCGAACCTCTCGTGGGAGGGCGCGGTTGCCCTCATCGAGCACGCCACCGGCAACGCCTTCGCCGTCGAGTTCGCCGCGATGGCGGCCACGGTCGGCGCGAACCACCTCTCCTTCGACGCTGAGGGCGCGCACCACGTGCACGGCTACGAGCGCTATGACCACGACCCCACCTCGCTGCCCGCGCTGCGCCACCCCGCCGCGGGTGCCGTCGCGAACGCCGCCGACCTGCTCGCGATCGCCCGCTCGCTGCTCACGAACGACGGGGCGATCGTGTCGCCCGCCACCCTCGCCGCGATGCAGCAGTCACGCACCGCAGGCCTCTACGTCATCGACGGCAACCCGATCAAGCACTTCGAGCACTTCGGGCTTGGCTTCTTGCTGCCCCGCGGCCCGGGCTTGCTTGACCACAGCGTCTATGGGCACTCGGGCTGGACCAACACCCAGTTCTGGATCTCACCCGCCGCAGGCCGCGCCGTCGTGCTGCTGACCAACCGCCTCGACGCGAGCGAGCCCGATGTCGGCATGGTCGTCGACGAGCTGCTCAACGCGGTGTTTCTCGGGCGCTAGCGCGAGCTAGGGGGTTACGGCATCCGTCTCGGCCTCGGCCTTCTCGGCAAGTGCCTCGATCGAACGGATGCCCTCCGGGCGCCCCGCGCGCACCCACAGCATCCACAGCGCACCGGCGATGAGTGCCGCGGCCACGAGGCTCAGAATCGGCCAGCCGCGCGCCAGGTTCACGACGAGAGTGAACGCCACGACGATTGACCCGAACAGGTTGAGGGCGAAACGCCCCCAGTGTCGGGATTGCTGCGTGAACCGCGTCATGGCGAGCAGACCCGACAAGAAGCTCAAGAACACCGCGACGGCGTAGAACAGCACGAGCGTCTGGTCGTCGGCGCCGGCCGCAGCGACCACGAGCATCGAGAGCACGGCGAAAAGCACGAGTCCCCAGTAGGGCGTGTGACGACTGTTCACGCGGCCAAAGGCCACGGGCAAGATGCCCACGGCATTAGCGTGCGCGGGGTTGGCGGCGAGTGCCTTGAGAAGCCCAGGCCCGGCCTGGAACGACGAGCTCGCGGCGGCGAGCAAGAGCAGCGCGGTCATGAGTTGGAAGAGCGCGAAGACGGGGGCGGGGGCCACGTGCCGGGCGAAGTCGGCGATGAGCGTCGAGCCCTCCTCGGGCAGCCCGACTCCGAGGCGCGCGGCCTGCGTCGCGAGCCCGAGGGTGATGACGCCAACAATGCCGAGCGTGAGCCACAGGGTCAGCTGGCCGAAGCGGCGGCGCCCGTCGTCATCCAACTCGCCGAGTTGAGCGATCGCCGTAGAAGGCGCCTCGACACCCGTGGCCAGGGCCATCGCCACGGGGAAGGCGAGTACGACCGCGATGAGCCCGGCGAGCATCCCGGGGTCGGCGCCCGTGCCCGCCGACGCGACCGCGGCCTCGCCGGTGACCGGCGCCGCGAACGCGCTGAACACGAGCACGGTGCCCGCAATGAGCACGAAGACAATCGTCATGAGGGCGAAGACGATGCGCCCGAGGTGCCCGAACCAGCACATGCCGCCGACCACGGCCACGAGCACGAGGGCGATGAGCAAGCGCCACGGTTCGAGGGCCGGAAAGTAGGCGATGACGGCCGAGGCCGCCGCCGCGACGCTAATCGCGATCGTGAGCACGAAGTCGACCACGAGCGAGCCCACGGGAACGAACGACCAGCCGTCTCCGAACGCTTCGCCCACGGCAGCGGATGCGCCTCCGCCCTCGGGGTACCGAGCGATGAGCGCGCGGTAGTTGATGATGACGAGCGCGATGATGACCACGACGAGGCCCATCGTCGCGACGAGCAAATCGAGTCGACCGTCGAGAGCGTGGAGCGCGGCTTCAACCGCGTAGGCGACCGATGAGACCGGGTCGGCCATGACAGCGAAGGCAAAGGCGAGAAAGAGAACAGCGCGCGAGCGCAAGATGACCACGCGCAGACATTACTCCTGCGGCGAGCTAGCGCTGCACGTGAGCGGCGAGCCACCGCAGCGCGTCGTCGGCGCCGTGGTGCTCGGCGGCGAGCGCTGAGATGTGGCTCTCGCCCTCGGCGAGCCAGAGTTCAGCGTTCGCGATGTGCGCCGCGAGCCACGTCGAGTGGCTCGCCGGAACCACGTGATCATCGGCGCCGTGCACGAGCAACACGGGCGCGGCGATGTGCGACAGCTCGACGCCCCACGGTGTGACGTAGGCCACGTCGTCGTCGACGAGCGAGTCAAGCCCCGATGCCATGCCCGTGCCGGCCACCTCGCCGAGCCAGCCCCACGGGCCTTCGAGCGCGCGCCAATCACGCGCGGTGAAATCAATCGGCGCGTCGGCGTTCTGCTCTTCGTGGGCGCGCTTGCTATCGATGTCGCCGAGGGCGGCCCGTAACGAGGCGTGACTCGTGGGGCCCATCCCGGCGAACCAGTCGAGGCCCTCGGCGTCGAGCGGCGCGAGACCGGCGACACTCACGACCGCGAGCACGCGATCGGGGTGCACGGCCGCGCAGCCCAGAGCGTGCGGGCCACCGCCCGAGTGGCCCATGACCGCGAAGCGGTCGAGTTGCAGCGAATCGGCGAAGGCCGCGGCGTCGGCCGCCACGCTCGCAATCGTGCGGCCGGGGTGCGCTGTCGAGCCGCCGTAGCCCGGGCGGTCGAACGAGACCCACCGCAAGCCGAGCTCGTCGGCGAGAGCGAGCAGCGGGCGGGGCGGCTCGCCCGTGTTGGGCGTGCCGTGGTGCCACATGACCGGCACACCGTCGCCGCCCGTGTCCCAGCCGTGCAGCGTGCGGCCATCGGCCAGGGCGACGTCGACCGCGCGCACGCTCACGGCAGTGGCCCGAGCAGGTCGGTGGCCACGGTCGCGTGCACGGCCTCGGTGTCGCTCGGGTGGTAGATGCCCGCGAGCACATCACGCTGCAGGCGGCTGAGCTCGGCCGACGAGCGGTACGCGCCACCGCCCGCAATGCGCATCGCCTGGTCGACGACGTGCCGCGCGGTTTCGACGCAGCGGTGCTTGAGCCCCGCCAGGTCGCGGAACCACTGCATTCCCCGATCCACACCCTGGTCGCGATCGCGCGCGACCGCCTGCAGTTGCGGGGCGAGCGCGTCGAGGGCGAGCGCGGCATCCGCGATGCGCCAGCGAATGTCAGGGTCGTGCGCCAGCGACTCGCCCCCGGCCCGCAGGCTCGTGCGACGCTGGGCACTCTCGACCGCGAGCTCGAGCGCACGATCGGCAATGCCCGCATAGACGCTCGCGATGAGCGTGTGAAAGTTCGCGGCGATCGCGAGCGTGTACACATCGCCGCTGGGCCCGACGGGCAGGATGCGCGCCACGTGCTCATCGCGCACCACCGCGCCGTCGAGTCGGGTCGTGTGGCTCTGCGTCGCGCGCATGCCCAGGGTGTTCCAGTCGGGGGTGATGTCGATGCCGGAGGCGTCGCGCGTAAGGAAGCCGTGCACGATGCTCGGCGCCGAACCGTCGACCGGATCATGCCGCCCGAGCACGCCGAGACGCGTCCACGCGGGCGAGAGGGTCGTGAAGATCTTCGTGCCGGTGAAGGCCCAACCGTCGGCAACCCGTTCCACGCGCGTGAGTGAGTCGCTCATGACCCGGTCATTGCCGGCCTCGCTGATCGCGAAGGCGAAGAGCTCGCCGCGCTCGGCGTCGTCGAGCACCCAGCGCAGCGAGTCGTCGCCGGCGGCGAGCAGATCGCGCGCGACGCCCATCCAGACGAGGTGCATTGTGAGGCCGAGAGCCGTGGCCGGCGCGTGCGCCGCAAGCAGACGCTGATCGGCGGATGCGTCGCTCAGGCTGCGCGGCCCCAAATAGCCCGCTGCCCTCAACTCGTCGAGATCCTCGACGAAGAAGCTGTTCGCCGCGTCGTAGCCAGGAGCCCGCTCGCGAATGCGCGCGAGCAGCGCGGGGGTCAGCGAGCTCGACATGCCCCCACGCTACTCGCGCGTGCGTGGCTAGTAGCCGAGCAACCCGGCGGTCGCGACGAAGCCCGCGAGCACGATGATGACGAGGTTCGGCACGAAGGTCTCTTTACGTCGGATGTGCACGCTCGCGGCGCCCGCCTGCAGCAGCACGATGCCCACGGCCGCGAGCGGCGAGAGAATCGGGGCGATGTCGAGCAGTCGCGGCAGAATCAGGCCAACGGCCGCGAGCACTTCGGCCACGCCGATGAGTCGCACCTGGGTGTGGCTAAAGTCGCCCGCCCACGGTTGCTGGGCGACGTGCTTCTCGCGCGGCACAAACAGCTTGGCCGCACCGGCGCCGAACATTGCGAGGGCGAGCAGGCCCGAGACGATCCAGATCGCGATCTCCATGATGGTTCCCTTCAGTAAGTGAGTTACGCTGTGTGCGTTTATACCTGACGAGAACCCGGCACTGCAGTGTGCCTCAGGCACACGCGGGTCACCGTTGCGAATCCGCGAGCGAGAGAGCGAGCATCCGTGAAGCACTGCGAACCCGACCCGAGCTACACCGCCTTCGTGCGCCAAGTGCTCGACCGCGTGGGCGACAAGTGGACCATGCTCGTGATTCGCGAGCTCGCCGTGCAGCGCATGCGCTTCACCGAATTGCTGCGCTCGATCAACGGCATCTCGCAACGGATGCTCACGCGCACCCTGCGCGAACTCGAACGCGACGGGCTCGTCACGCGCCAGGTCTATGCCGAGGTTCCGCCGCGCGTGGAATACGAAGTGACACCGCTGGGCCTCACGCTTCTTCCGCACGTCGCTGCTCTCGCGGACTGGGCCGTCGCCCACCGCGACGCGATCGAGGCGCATCGCGACGAGTACGACGCTGATTCCGCCCTCAACGAACCCGCCGCTTAAGCGTCACAGCAGAGAGGTAGCATCCCGCGCATGGCATTTATCGAAGCCCACGGGCTCGTCAAGACCTACACGCCGAAGGGGGCGCCCGTCGTGCGAGCGCTCGACGGCCTCGACCTCGAGGTGCCGCAAGGCACCGTCACCGCATTGCTCGGGCCCAACGGCGCCGGCAAGACCACTACGGTCAAGGTGCTCACGACCCTTATCAAGCCCGACTCGGGCTCGGCCGTCATCAACGGCGTCGATGTGCTCGACGACCCGCAGTCGATTCGCCGCATGATCGGCGCGAGCGGCCAGTACGCCGCGGTCGACGAGAACCTCACCGGTTTCGAGAACCTCATGATGGTGGGCAAGCTCTACCACTTGGGCGCGAAGGTCGCGCGGCAGCGGGCGAGCGAGCTCATCGAACTCTTCGACCTCGTCGAGTCGCAGAACCGCCCGGTCAAGGGCTATTCGGGCGGCATGCGTCGCCGCATCGACCTCGCCGGCGCGCTCGTCATCAAGCCCCCGGTGCTCTTTCTCGATGAACCGACGACGGGCCTCGACCCGCGCAGCCGCATCGGCCTGTGGGACGTCATCGAGACCCTCGTGTCTGACGGCACCACCGTGCTGCTCACGACGCAGTACCTCGAAGAAGCCGACCGCCTCGCCGACTCCATCTCGGTGATCGACAACGGCCAGGTCATCGCGCGCGGAACCGCGGACGAGCTCAAAGCCTCCGTTGGCGGGCAGCGCGTTGCTCTCACGGTGGTCGATGAAGCCGACGGGGATGCTGTGCGCCGCCTGCTCGCGACCCACGGCACCGGCGAACCGGTCGTGACGGGTGGCCGCACCTGGGTTGTGCCGGTCACCGACGGCCCCGCCGCCCTTGCCGCGATCGTCGGCGCCGCGGCCCGCGATGGCATCGCCTTGCACGACGCCGGCATGCGTCGCCCGACGTTGGACGACGTCTTCTTGCAACTGACCGGCCACGCGGCCGAAGAGACCCCCGAGACCACGGAGAGTGCGGCATGAGCGCCACCACCACCTCGAGCGCAGCATCCACGACCCTGACGCCGATTCCCGGTAGCGCCGTCACGCGCTTCATCAGCGACGGCTGGGTGACCACGTGGCGCAACCTCATGAAGATCATCCGGGTGCCCGAGATTCTGCTGTTCTCGCTCATTCAGCCGATCATGTTCGTGTTGCTCTTCACCTATGTCTTTGGCGCCGCGATCGACATTCCGGGCGAGGGCTACACGTCGTTCTTGATGGCCGGCATCTTTGCGCAGACGGTCGTGTTCGGCTCGACCTACTCGGGCGCGGCGATGGCGCAAGACCTGAAAGACGGCATCATCGACCGCTTCCGCACGCTGCCGATGAGCGGCGCGGCAGTGCTCGTGGGGCGCACTAACGGTGACCTCGTCATCAACGCGCTGTCGATGATCGTCATGATGATCACGGGCTTCGTCGTCGGGTGGCGCGTCAACTCGTCACCGCTCGAGTTTCTCGCGGGTGTTGCCCTGCTGCTGCTCTTCGCCTACGCGTTCTCGTGGGTTATGGCGTTCTTGGGCATGAGCGTCAAGAGCCCCGAGATCATCAACAACGCCTCGTTCTTGATTCTCTTTCCGCTCACGTTCATCTCGAACGCGTTCGTGCCGAGCGAGAATCTGCCCGACCCGCTGCGCATCTTCGCCGAGTGGAACCCCGTCTCGTCGCTCGTGCAGTCAGCGCGCGAACTCTTCGGCAACGTGCCGCCCGGCACCCCCGTGGGCGATGCGTGGACGGCGCAGAACCCCATCGCCACCGTGCTCATCGGCGTCGTCGTGTTGCTCGCGGTGTTCGTGCCACTGTCGATTCGCAAGTTCGCGACGCTGTCGCGGTAATCGGCTCACACGACGAAGCGGGTCG
>CALRWH020000036.1:0-19776 GCA_943371805.1 Pseudomonas synxantha
CTTCACGGCGGCGTCGAGAATGCGCGTGAGTTCTTCAGGCTCGAGCTTGCCGAGGC
This sequence comes from Pseudomonas synxantha, assembly GCA_943371805.1. Taxonomy (GTDB): domain Bacteria; phylum Actinomycetota; class Actinomycetes; order Actinomycetales; family Microbacteriaceae; genus Microcella. Next base: position 57 of record CALRWH020000036.1, read on the forward strand.
CCACCGCGACCGCAGCGCCGACGAGCGCGCGCACCATCGAGTGGCAAAAGGCATCAGCCCGCACGGTGGCGATGAGCACACCCTCGGCATCGCGCGTCCACTCGTAGTCGAGCAGGGTACGAACGGTGGTGGCACCCTCGCGCGGTTTACAGAAGGCCGCGAAGTCATGCAAGCCGCGCAGACTGCGGGCAGCAGCATCCATCGCCGCCTCATCAAGAGCGCTCGGATGCCACAGTGTGTGCGCTCGTCGGCGCGGGTCATGACCGCTCGTCGTGTCGGCGATGCGGTATTCATACCGGCGCCACAGGGGTGAGAAGCGCGCGTCGAAGCCTTCGGGGGCCACGGTCACGCGCGAGATGACCACATCTTTCGCCGTGGCCGCGATGATGCCGTTCAGGCGCCGCGTCAGTGACGCTTCGGTTGTTCCGCCGCGACGCGCCGCCGCGATTGCCCGCCACTGCTGCTCGGTCAGATCGATGTGCGCGACCTGCCCCGTGGCGTGCACTCCCGCGTCAGTGCGACCCGCAACGACGAGGCGAACCTCAAGGTCGGGATGCCGCACGAGCGTCGCAATCGCGTCTTCGATGACCTCTTGCACGGTGCGCAGGCCCGGCTGCTTGCTCCAGCCCGAGAAGGCCGTGCCGTCATAGGCGATATCGAGCCGCAGGCGCACAGTCTCCACAACCGCCCAGTGTACGGCGCGTTATTTGACCCATGACGCTCGGGGCGCGACGCTTAACGCACCATGTCGGCCATCACCACGAGCACCGTCGCCCGCGATCGCCTTCCCGGCCTCGACGGCCTGCGCGCCCTGGCGATCGTGCTCGTGCTCGCCTACCACCTGTTCCCGGGGCTCGCCCCCGGCGGATTCATCGGCGTCGACGTGTTCTTCGTCGTGAGCGGCTATCTCATCACCGCCCTCCTGGTCGCCGAACACCGAGCGCGAGGACGCATCGCACTCGGGTCATTCTGGGCGCGCCGAGCCCGCCGCTTGCTTCCCGCCCTCATTGTCGTCGTTGGGCTCTCGTCGGCGGTCGCAGCACTCATCGGGGGCGACATTCTCGTGGGCATCGGGTGGCAGCTCGCCGGCGTGCTCACCTTCAGTAGCAACTGGTGGTCGATCGCCCAGGGGGCGAGCTACCTCGACCAGACGAGCCCCGACCTCTTTCGGCACGCATGGTCGCTCGCGGTTGAAGAGCAGTTCTACGTCGTGTGGCCCCTCGTCATCATCGTGATTCTGTTGCTGCCCCCGCGCTGGATGCGGGTCACGGTGCCACTCGCGCTCGCGGCAGTCTCGGCGGTGGCGATGGCGGTGCTCGCGGGTGACCCCGGCATCGATCCGGCGCCGGCCTCGGTCGCGTACCTCTCGACCCTCACGCACGGCTTCGGGCTGCTGCTCGGTGCGGGCGTGGCGCTGGGCGTTGAGCCGTTGCGCGAGCGCGCATCCGCCCCGCGCACCGCTGGCTGGCTGGCCGATCTTGGCGTGGTACTCGCGGCGAGCGGGCTCCTCGCTCTCGCGTGGGTGCTGTCGATCGACGCCGCGGCGACGTATCGCGGTGGGCTCGTTGCTGCCGCGCTGCTGACTGCCGTCGCCATCGTGTGCCTCGCGCATCCGTCCGGGCGAGCGGCGAGGTGGGCGGATGCTCCTCTCGCGCGCTGGGTTGGTGAGCGCTCGTACGGCCTCTACCTCTGGCACTGGCCCGTGCTCATGCTTCTTGGTGCAGCTCTGCCGCAGATCGACCGCGTCGGCGAGCAGAGTTGGTTGCTCGGTCTCGCCGCACTCGCGATCTCGGTGGTGCTCGCGGCGATCAGCTATCGCTTCGTCGAGCAACCGGTACGCCATCGGCGTGTGCAGCGCGCGCTGCGGGGCGAACTCGGGTGGGGCCGTGCCCGCCGCGCGACCCTGGGCGCGGGCGTCGCGGCGGTGATCGTCGGACTCATCGCGGGTGCCAGCCTTGCCGTGGTTCGGGCACCGGCGCAGTCTCAAGCCGAAGCGTTCATCGCGGCGGGGCAAGCCGCTCTCGCGACTCCCCGGCCCGCTGTTCCGTTGCGGGTTTCCCTGAGCGAACGCGGGCCCGACGACGCCGTCACACCGCTCGCCACCGGCGATCAGATCATTGCGATCGGCGACTCAGTGATGCTCGCCGCGGCACCGCAACTGCAATCCCGTTTTCCGGGGATCGCGATCGATGCAGCGGTCTCTCGACAAATGCGCCAGGCGCCCGAGATCGTTCAGTCACTCGCCGACGCCGACCAGCTGCGCCCCGTCCTGATCCTGGGCCTCGGCACCAACGGATCGATTGACCCGGCAACCCTGCACGAGGTTCGCGCGATTCTCGGCCCTGACCGCCACCTCGTTCTCGTGAGCGCACAGGCCCCCCGCGGCTGGATTCCCGACGTGAACGCCTATCTTGTGGCCTTTGCTGACGACTACCGCGACGTGGTCATTGCCGATTGGTATTCGGCCATCGCCCCGCAACTCAACCTGCTCGCGCGCGACCAAGTGCACCCCGGATCCGCGGGAGGAAGCGTCTACACGGGTGCGATCGAGGTAGCCCTTGCGCAGCTCGCTGAGCTTCCCGACACGGTGAACTACGACGAGAATCCCGAGCTGCTACGACCTCGGTAGTGGGGCCTCGGCGCAGGCGCTAGTAGGCGATGCGATACGACACGTCTCGCGCCGTGGGCTCGAAACCGAGTCGCGTGTATACGCCGAGCGCGCCCGTGGGGTTCTCGGTGTCAACATCGAGCGCAGCGCTCTCGAGCCCCGCATCCCGATACGCCTGCATCACGTCGGTGAGCAGCGCGCTGGCCAGACCGCGACCGCGCCACTCACGCACGGTGCCGACGAGCCCGATGTATCCCGACCGCGTGCCGCCGCGCTCCCAATCGTCTTCGTTGATTTCGGTGATCACGAACCCCGCAACCACACCGTCGGCAAGGGCAACGCGACTGAGATCAGCGCGAAAGCTCGGAAGCCCTTGCATTGATTCCCACCCCTCGCGACTCGCCGGCTGACTGCCCCAATGGTCGGCAAAGGCGGCGTTCTTTGCCTCGCGCACAGCCTCACTGAGCGTCGAATCGAACGGCACCACGGTCACCCCGTCGGGCATGGGCGTTGGTCTCGCCGCGAGGGCGAGGTCGGCCTCAAGCGTGGTGAAATAGCGCGCGGGCTCGAACCCGAGTCGCTGCGCGAGCCGTCCGTGCTCGGGTGCACGATCGGGCGCGTAACTCAGCACCCATGCGGGCATCATCAGCTCGCTCTCTGCGAGCTTGTGGCGCGCCCGGGTGTGCTGCCACGCTAACAGTTCGCGCCCGATTCCTCGCCCGCGGTGTTCTGCCGCAACGCCGCCAAACAGAATGACCCGCACGAGCGACTCAGGGTCAGGGGGAGCGACAACAAGGCCCCACGCCACCGCCGTACCATCGGCATCGAACGCGACCAAACCGTCTCGCGACGGGTCTACCCATGAGTGGGTCAGCTCTTCCTGCATCTCATCGAGCGTTTCACTCCACGTGGGGTGATCGCGCGCGCTGATGCGCTCGGCGAGCTCGGTGATGACCGCCGCGTCGTCCGCTGAGAGGCTTCGCCAACGGATGCCCGCCGGGCCACCGGGCAACGATGGGTTCTCCGGCATCGGTACACGGTCACGCAAAGGAAGCAACGGCTCGGTCACAGAAAAAGCGTACGGCCCCCGCTCCAGAGAGCGAGGGCCGTAACGGGATCGTGACCGATCAGTACTACTTGGCCTCGTCGGTAGCCTCGGCGTCAGCAGCGGTGTCGTCAGCGACGACCTCGTCTGCTGCGGCCTCTTCAGCAACCGGAGCATCCGCGACCGGCTCGTCAACAACGACCTCGTCAGCAACAGGCTCGTCAGCGACAACCTCAGCGGCGGGCGCCTTCTTGGCCGGCGCGGCAGCCGCGGCGGTCTTCTTGGCGCTCGATGCCTTGGGGCTGACGGGCTCGAGCACGAGCTCGATCACGGCCATGGGCGCGTTGTCTCCCTTGCGGTAGCCAACCTTCGTGATGCGGGTATAGCCACCCTCGCGCTCGGCAACGAGCGGCGCGATCTCGGTGAAGAGCTCGTGCACGGCGCTCTTGTCGCGAATGACCGTCATGACGCGACGACGAGCGTGCAGGTCGCCGCGCTTTGCGAAGGTGATCAAGCGCTCAGCGAGCGGACGAAGGCGCTTGGCCTTGGTCTCGGTCGTGGTGATGCGCTTGTGGGTAAACAGCGCCGTCGCAAGGTTCGCGAGGAGAAGGCGCTCGTGGGCGGGTCCGCCACCGAGGCGGGGGCCCTTCGTGGGCTGAGGCATGGTGTGTGTTCTTTCGTATCAGAGAAGAGAGGGTGAGCAGGAAGGAACGCGGGGCGCCCTAGCTCTCCTCGTCGTCGTAGCCGCCGTAGAAGTGAGCGCCGTCGAACCCGGGAACCGCGTCCTTGAGCGAGAGGCCCATCTCGACGAGCTTGTCTTTGACCTCGTCGACCGACTTCTGGCCGAAGTTGCGGATGTTCATCAACTGCGTCTCAGAGAGCGCAACGAGCTCGCTGACCGTGTTGATGCCCTCGCGCTTGAGGCAGTTGTAGCTGCGCACCGAGAGGTCGAGGTCTTCGATCGGCATCGAGAGCTCGGTCGAGAGAACCGCGTCAACCGGCGCCGGGCCGATTTCGATGCCCTCAGCCTGCGTGTTGAGCTCACGCGCGAGGCCGAACAGCTCTACAAGCGTGCGGCCTGCCGACGCAATCGCGTCGCGAGGCGTGATCGCGGGCTTCGACTCGACGTCAACGACGAGACGGTCGAAGTCGGTGCGCTCACCGGCACGAGTTGCCTCGACGCGGTAGGTCACCTTGAGCACGGGCGAGTAGATCGAGTCGACCGGAATCTGGCCGGCTTCGCTGAACTCGCTGCGGTTCTGCGTCGCGCTCACGTAGCCGCGGCCACGCTCGATCGTCAGCTCGAGTTCGAACTTCGCGCTGTCATTGAGCGTCGCGATCACGAGCTCGGGGTTGTGAATCTCAACACCCGCGGGCGCCGAAATGTCGGCGGCCGTAACCTCGCCCGCGCCCTGCTTGCGCAAGTACGCGGTGATCGGCTCATCGTGCTCGCTCGAAACAACGAGGTTCTTGACGTTGAGGATGATCTCGGTGACGTCTTCTTTCACCCCAGCGATGGTGCTGAACTCGTGCAAGACGCCGTCAATGCGGATGCTCGTCACGGCAGCCCCGGGAATCGACGAGAGCAGCGTGCGGCGCAGTGAGTTACCGAGGGTGTAGCCGAAACCGGGCTCCAGCGGCTCGATGATGAACCGGGACCGGAACTCGGAGACGTTCTCCTCGGTCAGCGTGGGACGTTGTGCGATGAGCACTGTTGATTCCTTTCGGCAAAGTGTCCGCCATATGACACTTGTGGCGCGACGAGTGGCTGGCTCGTCGAGTGTGTTGAGTTATTGAAGTGCGAGGGGTGCCCGGCCGGCGTGCGCCTCTCGGCGCACACCGCCGCAATTCCCGTGACGATCGCCAGGGGAATCGCTACAGGTCTAGACGCGACGACGCTTGGGCGGGCGGCAGCCGTTGTGCGCCTGGGGCGTCACATCGCTGATCGAGCCGACCTCGAGGCCAGCAGCCTGCAGCGAGCGGATCGCCGTCTCGCGACCCGAGCCCGGGCCCTTGACGAAGACGTCAACCTTCTTCATGCCGTGCTCTTGCGCCTGACGCGCAGCCGATTCTGCGGCGAGCTGAGCGGCGAACGGGGTCGACTTACGCGAGCCCTTGAAGCCGACCTGGCCCGACGAGGCCCAGCTGATCACAGCGCCGGTCGGGTCGGTGATCGACACGATCGTGTTGTTGAAGGTCGACTTGATGTGAGCCTGCCCAACGGCAATGCTCTTCTTTTCTTTGCGGCGGGGCTTACGCGCGGCCGACTTGGGTGCTGCCATGGTCTTCTCCTAAACCTGTGAATTACGCGGGTCGCGGCGGGGCCGGACTAACGCGCCTTCTTCTTGCCGGCGACGGTGCGCTTCGGGCCCTTGCGGGTGCGCGCGTTGGTCTTGGTGCGCTGACCGCGTACGGGCAGACCGCGACGGTGACGGATGCCCTCGTACGAACCGATCTCGACCTTGCGGCGAATGTCGGCGGCGACCTCACGACGGAGGTCACCCTCGACCTTGTAGGTGCCTTCGATGTGGTCACGCAGAGCGACGAGCTGGTCGTCGGTCAGGTCTTTGACGCGCACGTTGGGGTCGATACCCGTGGCGACAAGGGTTTCGGTCGACCGGGTACGACCGACTCCATAGATGTAGGTGAGGGCAATTTCCACGCGCTTATCGCGCGGGATGTCCACTCCGGCAAGACGGGCCATGACGGCTCCTTCAGGTGGGTGAGAGGTGTGGAGCAGAACCGGTGCCAGGGCCTCTCGCCCTGGGTGTCCCCCGCATCCGCGGGATCTGGAACTGCCTGGAGTTCGTATTCAGTTATGAGTTCGTAGGAGGCTCGAGAGCCTTAGCCCTGGCGTTGCTTGTGCCGAGGGTTCTCGCAAATGACCATCACGTTGCCGTGGCGACGAATGACCTTGCACTTGTCGCAGATGGGCTTGACGCTGGGGTTGACCTTCATGGTGTTCTTCTCTCTCGCTGGCCTCGTGCGCCGGGTGGATCCCCGGGCCGTTCCTTATCCGGCGAAACGGTTACTTGTAGCGATAGACGATGCGGCCGCGGGTCAGGTCGTATGGGCTCAGCTCTACGATCACGCGGTCTTCGGGAAGAATGCGGATGTAGTGCTGGCGCATCTTGCCCGAGATGTGGGCGAGCACCTTGTGGCCGTTGGTCAGCTCAACGCGAAACATCGCATTGGGCAGCGCTTCGACCACCGAGCCTTCGATCTCGATGACACCGTCTTTTTTGGCCATTGCCTCTTCGTCGCTAAAAGTGTGGTTTCTACCGGTCGTGCGGATGACACGGTGCTGCTGCGAGAAATCCCCTCTGCACGGCGGGATCTCGGGAGACACGCCAAAGGCGTGCCAAAGGCACCAAAGGTCGAGCTTAGGTGATATGGCCACCCAAGGGCAAGTCAGTGCGCGAATCCGGGCATATCGACGAAACTACGCGGTGAAGACGATGCCTCGAGAGGCGAGTGCGGCCTCAATGCGATCCGTCACCTCGGCGACCTCGCCAATGCCATCCACCTTCGCGAGCAACCCGCGCTCGTCATAGACACCGATGAGTGGCGCCGTTTGCTGCGCGTAGACCTCCAGCCGATGGCGCACCACCGCCTCATCGTCGTCAGAGCGACCCTGTTCAAGCGCGCGCTTCTTGAGGCGCTCAACGACGACGTCGGGCTCGGCGACGAGTTCGACCACCGCATCCATCGATGCCCCCCCGGCCGCCAGTAGCTCGTCGAGCGCGCGAACCTGATCGATCGTGCGCGGGTAGCCATCGAGCAAGAACCCTGCTGCCGCATCGGGCTGCGAGAGTCGATCGGCGACGAGGTCATTCGTGAGGCTGTCGGGAACGTTGTCGCCGGCATCCATGTATGCCTTGGCCTTCAGACCCAGCTCAGTCTCGTTGCGCAAGTGCTCACGAAAAATGTCACCGGTCGAAATGGCCGGAATGCCGAGTGCGGTCGAGAGGCGGTGCGCCTGCGTGCCCTTGCCCGCGCCAGGCGGGCCGATCAGCAGCAGACGGGCACTCATCGCAGCAGGCCTTCGTAGTGGCGCTGCTGCAATTGGGCGTCGATCTGCTTGACGGTCTCGAGGCCGACGCCAACGATGATCAGGATGCTCGCGCCACCGAACGGGAAGTTCTGGTTGGCCCCAATCGCCGCGAAGGCGATGAGCGGGATGAGAGCAATCAGACCGAGGTAAAGCGAGCCAGGCAGAGTAACCCGGGTGAGCACATAGTCGAGGTACTCAGCCGTCGGTCGCCCCGCGCGAATGCCCGGGATGAAGCCGCCGTACTTCTTCATGTTGTCGGCGACCTCTTCAGGGTTGAAGGTGATCGCGACGTAGAAGTAGGTGAAGCCCACGATGAGGAAGAAGTACACGACCATGTAGATCGGGTTATCGCCCGAGACCAGGTTGTTCTGAATCCAGATAACCCACTCCGGCGCCGTCTCGCCCGCTGCCGGCTGGTTGAACTGCGCAATGAGCGCCGGCAAGTAGAGCAACGACGAGGCAAAGATGACGGGCACAACGCCAGCCATGTTGACCTTGATCGGAATGTAGGTGTTGTTGCCACCGTAGGTGCGACGGCCGACCATGCGCTTGGCGTACTGCACCGGAATGCGGCGTTGTGATTGCTCAACAAACACCACACCGGCCATGACGAGCAATCCAATGCCGAGCACGAGCACGAAGACCTCGGGGCCTTGCGAGACCGCGATGGCGCCCAGGGCAGAGGGGAACGTGGCGGCGATCGACGTGAAGATCAGCAGCGACATGCCGTTGCCGATGCCGCGCTCGGTCACGAGTTCACCGAACCACATGATGAGACCCGTACCGGCGGTCATCGTGATGACCATCAGCAAGATTGCGTACCACGCGTCATTGGTGATGAGTTGGCTGCACTCGGGCACGCCACTCGTGGTCGGGAACAGTGCACCAGCACGCGCGACCGTGATGAGCGTGGTCGACTGCAGCACCGCGAGGGCGATCGTCATGTAGCGCGTGTACTGCGTGAGCTTGGCCTGCCCCGCTTGACCTTCTTTGTGAAGGGTGTCGAAGTGAGGAATGACAACGCGCAACAGCTGCGTGATGATCGACGCGGTGATGTAGGGCATGATGCCGAGCGCGAAGATCGAGAGCTGCAGCAAGGCGCCGCCGCTAAACAGGTTGACGAGTTGGTAGAGACCCGTCGCGCCCTGATTGCCCGCGAGGCAGATCTGCACGTTCTGGAAGTCGACGAACGGCGCGGGAATAAATGATCCCAGGCGGAAGATAGCGACAATCCCGAGGGTGAAGCCGATCTTCCGGCGCAGGTCGGGCGTGCGGAAGATCCGCCCGATAGCTCTGAACACGAGGACCTCCCGTAGAAAAACCATGAGCACCCGACCGCCCGGCGGCGGCGGATGCTGTGGCCCGATTGGGCCGGACCCGCAGGGAAGGGTGGCCCCGGAGGGCCACCCATCACCTACTGAATCGAACCGCCGGCAGCGACGATCTTCTGCTCAGCAGAGCGCGAGACCTTGTCGACGGTCACGTTGAGCTTAACCGCAATGTCGCCGTCACCGAGAACCTTGACTTTCTCGTTCTTGCGCACGGCGCCCTTTGCCACGAGGTCAGCGATGGTGACATCGCCGCCCTTCGGGTACAGCTCGGCGAGAGCAGCAAGGTTGACGACCTGGTACTCGACCCGGAACGGGTTCGTGAAACCGCGCAGCTTGGGCGCGCGCATCACTGAGTTCAGGTTGCCGCCTTCGAAGCCGGGCTTGACCTGGTAGCGGGCCTTGGTTCCCTTGGTACCGCGACCAGCCGTCTTGCCCTTCGAGCCTTCACCACGACCAACTCGCGTACGGTCTTTCTTCGACCCGGCAGCGGGACGCAGGTGGTGAACCTTGAGCACCTGGGGGCGCGCGACGTCAGCCGACGCGGCCTTCTTGGCGGGTGCCGACTTCGCAGCCGCAGCCTTGGCCGGAGCCTTGTCTGCCGCAGCCTTGGCCGGAGCCTTCTCGGCCGCCGGCGCCTTCGCAGCAGCGGGTGCCTTAGCAGCCGCAGCCTTAGCCGGAGCCTTCTCTGCCGCAGCCGTCGTCTTCTTGGCCGGGGCCTTGGGGGCCGCGTCCTTCTTCTCTTCAGCCATTAGTCAATCTCCTCGACCGTCACGAGGTGAGCAACCGCACGCACGTAACCACGGTTGGCCGGGGTGTCTTCGCGAACGACGACATCGCCGATGCGCTTGAGACCCAAGCTCCGCAGCGTGTCGCGCTGGTTCTGCTTCTCGCTAATAACGGACTTGATCTGGGTCACCTTGAGCTGCGCAGCCATCACGCACCAGCCTTTCCGGCGGCGGCCTCGGCCGCGAGGGCCTCGGCGCGCACGAGGCGCGCGGGAGCGACATCCTCGAACTCGAGTCCACGACGGGCGGCGACGGCACGCGGCTCTTCGAGCTGCTTGAGCGCTGCCACCGTCGCGTGGACGATGTTGATGGTGTTTGACGAGCCGAGCGACTTGCTCAGAACATCGTGGATGCCGGCGCACTCGAGCACGGCGCGAACCGGACCACCGGCGATAACACCGGTACCGGCAGCGGCCGGGCGCAAGAGCACCACGCCAGCAGCGGCCTCACCCTGCACGGGGTGCGGGATCGTCGCAGCAACACGAGGAACGCGGAAGAAGTTCTTCTTCGCCTCCTCGACGCCCTTCGAGATCGCGGTGGGAACCTCGCGAGCCTTGCCGTAGCCGACGCCAACCATTCCGTTGCCGTCACCGACGACCACGAGAGCGGTGAAGCTAAAGCGACGACCACCCTTGACGACCTTCGAGACGCGGTTGATGGTGACGACACGCTCGAGGAACGGGCTCTTCTCCGTCTCGCGCTGACCGCGGTCGCGGTTGGGGTTGCGCTCGCGACCACCGCGACGCGCCTCGCGCGGCTCAGTGGTGGCGTCTGACGACGCAGCGGTCTCCACGGGGGCTTCAGACGCCACGGTCTGCTCCTTCTCGTTTTCGCTCACAGGTCCAGTCCACCCTCTCGAGCTCCTTCGGCGATCGCCGCGACGCGGCCCGCGTAGCGGTTACCACCGCGGTCGAACACGACGGCGCCGACGCCCGCCTTCTTGGCGCGCTCGGCGACAAGTTCGCCGACCTTGCGAGCCTTGGCGGTCTTGTCGCCCTCGAAGCCACGGAGGTCGCCCTCCATGGTCGAGGCGCTCGCCACGGTGTGACCCTTGGTGTCGTCAACGACCTGTACAAAGACGTGACGCGCTGAGCGCGTGACAACGAGACGCGGCCGCTCGGCCGTGCCCGTGATGCGCTTGCGCAGACGGGTGTGACGGCGGCTCTTGGCGGCCGTCTTGCTCTTGCCTCTAGTTCCGAGACCCATGACTACTTCCCACTCTTTCCGGCCTTGCGGCGCACGACCTCGCCGGCGTACCGCACACCCTTGCCCTTGTACGGCTCGGGCTTGCGGATCTTGCGGATGTTCGCAGCGACTTCACCGACGGCTTGCTTGTCGATGCCGCTGACGGTGAGCTTGTTGTTGCCCTCAACCGTGAAGGTGATGCCCGCGGGCGGATTCACGGTGACGGGGTGCGAGAAGCCGAGCGCGAACTCGACGCCGTCACCCTTGGCCTGCACGCGGTAACCGGTACCGACGACCTCGAGGCCCTTGGAGTAACCCTGGGTAACGCCGATGATCTGGTTCGCGATGAGCGTGCGCGTGAGCCCGTGCAGCGAGCGCGAGGCGCGCTCGTCGTCGGGACGGGTCACAACAACCTGGTTGTCTTCGATAGCGACCTCAATGGGGCTCGCGACGTTGAGTGCGAGCTCGCCCTTGGGTCCCTTGACGGTGACGGCCTGGCCGTCAATCTTCACCTCGACACCACCAGGGATGTCGATAGGCATGCGTCCGATACGTGACATGGCGGGTTACCACACGTAGGCGAGGACTTCCCCACCCACGCCCTTCTTCATCGCCTCGCGGTCGGTCAACAGACCGGAGGAAGTCGACAGGATCGCCACACCGAGCCCACCGAGCACGGTGGGGATTTCGGTCGACTTTGCGTACACGCGAAGACCCGGCTTTGACACGCGCTTGATTCCGGCGATCGACCGCTCGCGGTTCGGGCCGTACTTCAGCGACAGCGTCAAGGTGCTGCCGACGCGAGCGTCAGCAACAGCCCAGTCAGCGATGTAACCCTCGCGCTTGAGGATCTCGGCGATGTGCGTCTTCAGCTTCGAGCTGGGGAGCGACACCGAGTCGTGGAACGCCGAGTTGGCGTTCCGCAGTCTGGTCAGCAAGTCTGCGACCGGATCTGTCATCGTCATGATGAGTGTTTCCGTTTCTCGTCCGGTTTCGACGCCCGGTACACCGGGAGCCGACCTGGCCGATCGTGGTCCGAAGACCGGATGAAAGTGTTACTGGGCAGCGTCGGTCGAGCGGAAGGGGAAGCCCAGCTCGCGCAGCAAAGCGCGACCCTCGTCATCCGTCTTCGCCGTCGTGACGACAGTGATGTCGAAACCGCGAACGCGGTCGATCTTGTCCTGGTCGATCTCGTGGAACACGCTCTGTTCTTGGAGACCGAAGGTGTAGTTGCCGTTGCCGTCGAACTGCGTGGCACTCAGGCCACGGAAGTCACGGATGCGCGGCAGGGCGAGCGTGATGAGGCGGTCCATGAACTCCCAGGCACGGTCGCCACGGAGCGTCACGTGAGCACCAATCGGCATGCCCTCGCGCAGCTTGAACTGAGCGATCGACTTGCGCGCCTTGGTGACCTGAGGCTTCTGCCCCGTGATCGCCGTGAGGTCTTTGATGGCTCCGTCGATGACCTTCGAGTCACGAGCGGCTTCACCAACACCAGTGTTCACAACGATCTTCACGAGAGCGGGAACCTGGTGCGGGTTGGTGTACCCGAACTGCTCAGTGAGGGTCTTCGTGATCTCTGCGCGGTACTTCTGCTTGAGGCGCGGCTGGACCTTGTTCGCCAAGGCAGCGCCAGCCGGCGCGGCAGTTTCGGTTGACATTAGAGCTTCTCACCTGACTTCTTGGCGTACCGCACGCGGACGGTCTTCTTGACGCCGTTCTTTTCGACGACCTCTTCGCGGAAACCCACGCGGGTCGGCTTCTTGGACTTCGGGTCGACGAGAGCCACGTTCGAGATGTGGATCGGCGCTTCCTGGGTTTCGATGCCACCCGTCTTGGTGCCACGCTGCGTCTGACCGACGCGAACGTGCTTGGTGACGTAGTTGACGCCCTCGACGATCACGCGGTTCTTCTCCGCGATGACCTCGATCACGCGACCCTGCTTGCCGCGGTCGCCGCCGCGCTCTTGCGTGGCGCCGCTGATCACCTGGACGAGATCGCCCTTCTTGATCTTGGCCATGGTTACAGCACCTCCGGGGCGAGCGAGACGATCTTCATGAACTTCTTGTCGCGAAGCTCACGGCCAACCGGTCCGAAGATGCGGGTACCGCGAGGGTCCCCGTCGTTCTTCAGAATCACGGCAGCGTTCTCGTCGAACTTGATGTACGAGCCATCGGCACGACGCGTCTGCTTGACGGTGCGCACGATGACCGCCTTGACGACATCACCCTTCTTGACGTTGCCGCCGGGGATCGCGTCTTTGACGGTGGCGACAATGATGTCGCCCAGACCCGCGTAGCGGCGGCCAGAGCCACCGAGAACGCGAATCGTCAGGAGTTCTTTGGCGCCCGTGTTGTCGGCCACCTTGACTCTGGATTCTTGCTGAAGCATTTCTTACTCCTAGTGGGCAAGCAGGCGAGGCCTACTTGGCCTTCTCGAGAATCTCGACGAGGCGCCAGCGCTTCGTAGCGGACAGGGGACGGGTCTCAGAGATGAGCACCAGGTCGCCGATGCCGGCGGTGTTGAGCTCGTCATGCGCCTTGACCTTCGAGGTACGACGAATGACCTTGCCGTACAGCGGGTGCTTAACGCGGTCTTCGACCTCGACAACGATGGTCTTCTCCATCTTGTCGCTCGTCACATAGCCGCGACGAACCTTGCGGTAGCCGCGTGCGGCCTCGTCACGAACATCGTGCGCCGCCGACTCGTGGCCGGCAGAGGCCTTCTTCTCGGTGGTCGCCATCAGTTCTTCTCCTCAGTCTTCTCCGACGCCGCGGGCTCGGCGTCAGCAGCAGCCTCGGCCGGAGCCTCGGTCTTCGCCTTCGCGGCCTTCTTAGCGGGCTTTTCCGGAACCTCGATGGGTGCCGGGGTGGCCCGCAGGCCGAGCTCGCGCTCGCGAATAATCGTGTAGATGCGCGCGATGTCGCGCTTCACCGCACGAAGTCGGCCGTGGCTCTCAAGCTGGCCGGTCGCTGCCTGGAAGCGCAGGTTGAACAGCTCTTCCTTGGCCTTCTTCAGCTCGTCGACGAGTCGCTCGTCTTCAAACGTGTCGAGCTCGACAGGTGCCAGCTCTTTCGATCCGATCGCCATTACGCGTCGCCTCCCTCGCGCTTGATGATGCGTGCCTTGAGGGGCAGCTTGTGAATGGCACGGGTCATGGCTTCACGAGCAAGCTGCTCGTTGACGCCGGCAACCTCGAAGAGGACGCGACCCGGCTTGACGTTCGCGACCCACCACTCGGGCGAGCCCTTACCCGAACCCATGCGGGTTTCAGCGGGCTTCTTGGTGAGCGGGCGGTCGGGGTAGATGTTGATCCACACCTTGCCGCCACGCTTGATGTGACGCGTCATGGCGATACGAGCAGACTCGATCTGACGGTTCGTGACATACGCGGGCGTGAGGGCCTGGATGCCGAACTCGCCGAACGTCACCTCGGTGCCACCGGTCGCGTGTCCACTCCGCTTGGGGTGGTGCTGCTTGCGGTACTTGACCTTGCGGGGAATCAGCATTGTCCTTAGCCTTCCGCTCCGGCCGCGACGGGAGCCGCGGTGGCGGCCGAACGGCCACCCTCGCGACGAGGACCGCGGTCCGAATCACGACGCTCGGGGCGCGACGACTTCTGGGTCGCCTGCTCGCGAGCAAGTTCTTTGTTGGTGATGTCGCCCTTGTAGATCCAAACCTTCACGCCAATGCGGCCGAAGGTGGTCTTGGCCTCGTAGAAGCCGTAGTCGATGTTCGCGCGCAGCGTGTGCAGGGGCACACGGCCTTCGCGGTAGAACTCCGACCGGCTCATCTCAGCGCCGCCCAGGCGGCCCGAGACCTGGATGCGAACACCCTTGACGGTTCCGGTGCGCTGCGCGCCCTGCAGACCCTTGCGCATGGCGCGGCGGAATGCGACGCGGGCGCTGAGCTGCTCGGCGATGCCCTGCGCAACCAGCTGAGCCTCAGCCTCGGGGTTCTTGACCTCGAGGATGTTGAGCTGAATCTGCTTGGCGGTGAGCTTTTCGAGGTCGGCACGAATGCGCTCGGCCTCGGCGCCACGACGACCAATCACGATGCCCGGGCGGGCGGTGTGGATGTCGACGCGAACGCGGTCGCGAGTGCGCTCGATCTCGATGCGAGCAACGCCAGCGCGGTCGAGGCTCTTGGTGAGCATCGCGCGAATCTTGACGTCTTCGGCAACGTAGTCCGAGTACCGCTGGCCGGGCTTGGTCGAGTCGGAGAACCAGCGCGACACGTGGTCGGTGGTGATTCCGAGACGGAAACCGTACGGGTTGACTTTCTGGCCCATGACTACTTGCTCGCCTTCTTCTTGCCGGTGCTCGAACCCGTGGCGACCAGCTCGTCCGGCGTGGCGAGCACGACGGTGATGTGGCTGGTGCGCTTGAGGATGCGGAACGCACGACCCTGAGCACGCGGCTGGAACCGCTTGAGGGTGGCGCCCTCGTCGACGAACGCGCGAGACACGTACAGGTCTTGCTCGTCGAGGAAGGTGTTCGCAGCATCCGCCTTCACACGTGCATTGGCGATGGCCGCAGCGACGAGCTTATAGACGGGCTCACTCGCACCCTGGGGCGCGAACTTCAGGATGGCAAGGGCCTCGAGGGCTTGCTTGCCGCGGATCAGGTCGACGACGCGACGAGCCTTCTGAGGCGTCACGCGGATGTGTCGCACGCGGGCGATCGACTCCACCATGTCAGTACTCCTCTTCACGCCGCCGGGTTACCGGCGACGACCCTTCTTGTCGTCCTTCTCGTGGCCGCGGAAGGTGCGGGTCGGCGCAAACTCGCCGAGCTTGTGGCCCACCATGGTTTCGGTCACGAACACGGGAATGTGCTTGCGGCCGTCGTGCACAGCGATGGTGTGTCCGAGCATGGCGGGCACGATCATCGACCGGCGCGACCAGGTCTTGATGACGTTCTTGGTGCTGGCCTCGTTCTGGGCGAACACCTTGCGGAGCAGGTGGTCGTCGACGAACGGACCCTTTTTGAGACTGCGAGGCATTGTTCTCGACTCCTACTAGCGCTTCTTGCCAACGTTGCGGCGACGGACGATGAGCTTGTCGCTCTCTTTCTTGCGACCACGCGTGCGGCCCTCAGACTGGCCCCACGGGCTGACCGGGTGACGACCACCACTGGTCTTGCCCTCACCACCACCGTGCGGGTGGTCGATCGGGTTCATCGCGACACCACGCACCGTCGGGCGAACGCCCTTCCAACGCATACGGCCGGCCTTACCCCAGTTGATGTTCGACTGCTCGGCGTTGCCGACCTCGCCGACGGTCGCGCGGCAGCGCGCGTCGACGTTACGGATCTCGCCCGAGGGCAGACGCAGCTGGGCGTAGGGGCCGTCTTTCGCGACAAGGCGAACCGAGGCTCCGGCCGAGCGGGCCATCTTCGCGCCGCCACCGGGGCGAAGCTCGATGGCGTGGATGACCGTACCCACGGGGATGTTGCGCAGCGGCAGGTTGTTGCCGGGCTTGATGTCAGCCGACGGGCCCGACTCGACCACGTCGCCCTGAGCGAGCTTGTTCGGAGCCAAGATGTAGCGCTTGGTGCCGTCAACGTAGTGCAGCAGAGCGATACGCGCCGTGCGGTTGGGGTCGTACTCGATGTGCGCAACCTTGGCGTTCACGCCGTCTTTGTCATTGCGACGGAAGTCGATGACGCGGTACTGACGCTTGTGGCCACCGCCGATGTGGCGGGTGGTGATGCGACCCGAGTTGTTACGGCCACCCGTCTTGGGCAGCGGCCGGAGGAGCGACTTCTCGGGAGTCGAGCGCGTGATCTCACTAAAGTCGGAGACCGACGAACCGCGACGACCCGGAGTCGTGGGCTTGTACTTGCGAATAGCCATTGTCGTTGTTCCTTCGTGCCTAGCCGACGGCCGTGAAGATGTCGATGGAGCCCGACTTCAGGGTGACAATCGCGCGCTTGGTGTCTTTGCGCTTGCCGGTGCCGAAGCGGGTGCGGCGGGTCTTGCCCGTGCGGTTCAGCGTGTTCACCGTGGCGACCTTGACCGAGAAGATCTTCTCGATAGCGAGCTTGATCTCGGTCTTGTTCGCACGGGGGTCAACGAGGAACGTGTACTTGCCGTCATCGATGAGCGCGTAGCTCTTCTCGCTCACGACGGGCGCGATGATGATGTCGCGCGGGTCTTTGTTTTGAGCGACAGCGTGGATGCTCATGCGCCGGCCTCTTCTTTCTTCGTCTTCGCGGCCACGAAAGCGCTGTAGGCACCCTTCGTGAACACGACATCGTCGCTGACCAGAACGTCGTAGGCGTTGAGCTGGTCGGGGCTGATCACGTGCAGGTTCTTGAGGTTGCGCACGCTCTTGCGGTTGAGCTCGTCGTCGCGCTCGATCACGACGAGAACCTTGCGGCCCGTCGTGAGCTGAGCGAGAACGGCGGCTGCGGCCTTGGTCGAGGGCACGTCAGAGCCAAAGCCCTCAACGACGTGCAGACGCTCGCCCCGAGCGCGGTCGCTGAGCGCACCCAGCAGGGCGGCGGCGATCATCTTCTTGGGGGTGCGCTGCGCGTAGTTGCGCGGGGTCGGACCGTGAACGATGCCACCGCCGCGGTGCTCGGGAGCACGAACAGAGCCCTGACGGCTACGGCCGGTGCCCTTCTGCTTGAAGGGCTTGACGCCCGAGCCCGAGACCTCGCCGCGACCCTTGGTCGAGTGAGTACCCTGACGGGCAGCCGCAAGCTGGGCCACAACGACCTGGTGCAGCAGCGGAACGTTGGTGGAGACGTCGAAGACGGCGGCGGGCAGGTCGACCGAACCGGTCTTCTTGCCGGCGGCGTCGATTACGTCGAGCGTGGTTGCCATGGCGATTACGCTCCCTTCACGGCGTTGCGAACGAAAACGAGACGGCCACGAGCACCGGGAACCGCGCCCTTGATGAGCAGCAGACCCTTCTCGAGGTCGACGGAGTGGACGAGCAGGTTCATGACCGTCACGCGGTCGCCACCCATACGGCCCGCCATGCGCATGCCCTTGAAGACGCGGCTGGGGGTCGACGAAGCGCCGATCGAGCCGGGCTTGCGGTGGTTGCGGTGCGAACCGTGCGAGGCCGAGACACCCTTGAAGTTGTGGCGCTTCATGACACCCGCGAAGCCCTTGCCCTTGCTCGTGCCGACGACGTCGACGAGCTGGCCCGCCTCGAAGATGTCGACAGCGAGCAGCTGGCCGGGCGTGTACTGCGCGGCGTCAGCCGTGCGCACCTCGGTGAGGTGACGGCGCGGCGTGCTGCCGGCCTTCTCGAAGTGGCCGCTGAGCGGCTTGGTGACCTTGCGCGGGTCGATGGCGCCGTAGGCGATCTGAACGGCCGAGTAGCCGTCGACCTCGGGGGTGCGCACCTGCGTCACCACGTTGGGCGAAATCTCTACGACGGTGACGGGAACGAGCTTGTTGTTCGCGTCCCACACCTGCGTCATGCCGAGCTTCGTGCCCAGCAGACCCTTGGTCGTCTTGGTTGCAGACATGTCGGGGTTCCTTAGAGCTTGATCTCGATGTTGACGTCGGCGGGCAGGTCGAGGCGCATGAGCGAGTCGACCGCCTTCGGCGTCGGATCGATGATGTCGATGAGACGCTTGTGCGTGCGCTTTTCAAAGTGCTCGCGGCTGTCTTTGTACTTGTGGGGCGACCGGATGACGGCAATGACGTTCTTCTCCGTCGGCAGCGGCACGGGGCCAACCACAGTGGCGCCGGCACGGGTGACCGTGTCGACGATCTTGCGCGCCGATGCGTCGAGACCTGCGTGGTCATACGACTTAAGTCGGATGCGGATCTTCTGTCCCGCCATGCTCAACTCTCTTCCTTCTTGGACGTGATGCACCCATCAGGGCACACCTCACGCGGAGCGCAATCGCTGTCGCACCACTGTTCTTCTGTCAAACGAACGGCGCTGACTCAACGGCACCGACCGACCCCCGCGCTCGGGCGTGTCGCCCTGGTGGGAGACGCACACGAACAGGCACAGGGATACCCCTGTGCCGATCGGAGTGGGTTTAAGCTGTGTTCTTCTGCCTGCGGCCTAGGCTCATCGCGACCTGCACGACCCCTCGCGAGAGAGGATGTGCGGTGCTCGTCCTATGCACTGCCTGGCAGTGAGCCGCGCGAAAGCACGGCGTGTGGAACTAGAAGAGTCTGCCACACGGCCCACACGCGTGCAACCCGGGCGTGTCGCGCAGCCCGCGACACGCCGCAGAACGAGAAAACTGCTCTACGAGGGGCTGATTTCGGGTGCGGGAGAGGCGATTTCACTCGGTTTCGGCCGCAGAATCACGAAGTTCACCAGCAGAATCGCCGTGACACCGGCCACGAGCAGGGTTACGCCCGCTGCTCCGGCGATGACGAGCACGAGCATCCCCCACGAATCACCCCCACCCCCACTCGCCGCGACCGTGACGAGCGCGAGAAGCGCGACATTGACGCCGATCGCGACAACCAACGAGATCACGTGGCTCACGACGCGGGAGCGGGCCGATCGGCGGCGCCACGCGATCGCTCCGACACTGACAAGCACCGCGAACAGAGCGAGGGCAATTCCGAGCACGCCCACCAACACGCGAGGCGCCTGGTCGGCAAACGCGCTCACGGGGTCAGCGGCCTCGGTGAGCGAGAAGAATCCGAGAATGAGCCACGCGAGTGCGACGGTGATGCCGATGATGAGCACACTCTCGAGCGCGATGCGGCGGGCCATGTGTG
>CALRWH020000037.1:0-19710 GCA_943371805.1 Pseudomonas synxantha
CCCGCGCCCGGTCAGGGTGCGACGGATGCTCCGCTGCCGGCCGCCGCCGCAAAGCCCGCTGCCGCCGCCAAGCCGGCCGCCGCCAAGCCGGCTGCGGCCGCGAAGCCCGCAGCTGCGAAGCCCGCTGCGGCCAAGCCGGCCGCCGCCAAGCCCGCTACGGCCGCGAAGCCCGCCGCTGCGAAGCCCGCCGCAACGAAGGCGCCGGCTGCCGCGAAGCCTGCTGCCACCAAGGCGCCGGCCGCCACGAAGCCCGCCGCCGCGAAGCCTGCTGCTACGAAGGCGGCGGCCACTAAGGCGCCGGCTGCCGTCGAGCCCGCTCCCGTCGTCGCGCCAGCCGCTGAGCGCCCGAACCCTTACGCCGCGGCACCGGCCGCTCCGGCTGCGCCTGCGCCTGTCGCGGCGACACCGGCCAACCCCTACAGCACGATTCCCGCAGGCCCATCGTCGACGCTCAGCGTGCTGTCACTGGTCTTCGGCATTCTCGGTTTGGTTCTCTCGCTCTTCGCGTTCGGCTTCTTGCCGGCGCTCGCGGCCGTCATTCTTGGACACCTCGGGCTCAAGCGTGAGCCCCACGCGCGAGGAATGGCCATCGCGGGCTTGTCGACGGGCTACGTCGGACTGGGATTGTCGATACTGTTCGGCATCTTCCTGGTAGCCCTGTTCCTCTTGCCCTTCATCTGGCTCGGTTCTGCCGCAGGCTTCGGCGGCTAGTCGCACCTTTCGGCGATGAGTGCTGCTCGCTCACCCGCAATGCGGGTGAGCAGCAGCACTGCTGAGTGCGTGCCGCGCAACGACAGCTTTGGCCGGAGGGCGGCGGGGTCGATGTCGACGCCGCGCTTCTTGATCTCGAGAGTCCCGATCTCGCGCGCGGCGAGGGCACGCTTGAGGGCGGGAACGGAGATCGGCAATCGTTCGAGCACGCGAAACCCGCGCGCGAACGGCGTAGCGGTGGGGGCGTCGGTCGTGATGTACGCGATCGTGGGGTCGAGCATCCGCCCCCCGATACTGCGGGCGAGGTCGCCGATGAGGCGCGCGCGAATGACTGCTCCGTCGGGTTCGTAGACGAACTCGCCGAGCGGACCGGCGTCGACGTCGTCGCTGTCGGCCTCGGCGCGCAGCTCGGCAGGGGTCTCATCGCCTCGCAACACGAGAGCGGCCCGGCCGACGTCGGGGCGCGCGAGAGCGCCGCTCCACAGAACGAGTTCGACGACCTCGCCATCCACCGAGATCCACTGCGCCTCGAGCCCGTCAGGCAGAAGGGCGCGGTCCATTCCGGGGCCGAGCTTGATGCCCGTAGGCAGGCGCTCGGCAATGGCCAGGGCATCGGTCAGACTCGGCGACCAGTCGTCGGGTGACGCCAGTCTGGTTGTGCCCTCACGTCGAGCGGGGTCAAGCCACACCCCGTCGATGTCGTCGAGGGGCTGATCAAGCGCATCACCATGCACAACTGTGGCGCTCGCGAAGGGCATGAGGTTGTAGGCCGCGATCGCGGCCGTCGCTTCGTCGCGCTCGACCGCCGTGACGGTCAAGTCGAGAGCCGCGAGGGCCATGGCGTCGCCGCCGATGCCGCAGCCGAGGTCAGCGACGCGCGAGAGCCCGGCCGCGGCGAAGCGGCCGGCGTGCAGCGCCGCGACCCGCAGCCGAGTGGCTTGCTCGAGCCCCGCGGTTGTGAAGAGCATCCGCCCCGCGAAGGGGCCGAACTTCTCTGCCGCCTTGCGTCGCAAACGATATTGCGTGAGCACGGCGGCGACGCGAGCGGGTGGATGCCCCTGCTTGCGTAGCCTCGACACCAGGGCGAGGGCGTCACTGACCCCGGTGCTCGGCTCGAGCTCGTCGAGTAACCGCAGCGCCTCGGGCGTCAGTAGTTCTCGCAGCTCGGTTGCATCCATTCCCCGATCTTGCCACCCGGGTCGCTCCGCCCGGGTTGGCACTCGGATTGCGTGAGTGCTAACGGCTTCGATACAGTTGTGTTGGCACTCGCACGTCGAGTGTGCCAACCCCCTCATCGTCGTAAGAAAGAAGAGGTCAACCGTGTCGGTCAGCATCAAGCCGCTCGAGGATCGCATCGTCATCACGCAGGTCGAAGCGGAGCAGACCACCGCTTCGGGTCTCGTCATCCCCGACACTGCCAAGGAAAAGCCCCAGGAGGGCGAAGTCGTCGCCGTCGGCCCCGGCCGCATTGACGACAACGGCAACCGTGTTCCGCTCGACGTCGCCGTGGGCGACCGTGTGCTGTACTCGAAGTACGGCGGCACCGAGGTGAAGTACGGCGGCCAGGAATTCCTGGTGCTGTCGGCTCGCGACGTGCTCGCGGTGGTCGTGCGCTAAACGCAACCCCCTCGCATCCGAACCCCCGGTCCGCCTTGTGCGGTCGGGGGTTCGTGCGTGTCGGGCGAGGTCAAGCTGGCAGCGCTCGAGGACTACAGTGACTGCGTGCCCGACTCGCGACTCTCTCCCAGTGGGCTCGCCCTCGCCGTCTCGGCCTACGGGCTCTGGGGTTTTCTCCCCATCTATTTCTTGTTGCTCGACCCGAGCACACCCATCGAAATCGTGGCGTGGCGCATCGTGCTCTCGCTCGTCTTCTGCGTGCTCTTGCTCGCTGCAACGCGCGCTTTTCGACCGTTTGCGGCGCTATTGCGTGACCGGAGCATCATGGGGCTCAGTGCCCTCGCCGGCATCCTGATTGCCATTAACTGGATCGTCTATGTCTACGGGTCGACCAATGGCTTCGTCGTCGAGGCGGCCCTTGGCTACTTCATCAACCCGATTGTGTCGATCGCACTCGGAGTGATCTTCTTGCGCGAGCGCTTGCGCGTCGGGCAGTGGGTCGCCGTGGGCATCAGCGTGCTCGCCGTGCTCGTGCTCGCCATCGGCTATGGCCAGCCGCCCTACATCTCGCTCGCCCTTGCCTTCTCGTTTGGGTTTTACGGCTACATCAAGAACCGAATGGGCGGCCGCGTCTCGGCGGTCGCAGGGCTGACGCTCGAGACGGCGTGGCTCGTGCCGGTGGCTGTCATCGCTCTCGTTGCCGTGCAGCTGACAAGCGGCATCACGCTCGGCTCCTCGGGAGTCGGACACGCCGTGCTGCTGTCACTCGCGGGCATCGTCACGGCCGTGCCGCTCTTGCTCTTTGCGGGGGCGACCCGACGGCTTCCCCTGAGCGTCATGGGATTCATTCAGTACTTTGCGCCACTAATTCAGTTCATCTTTGGTGTTGCGGTGTTGCTCGAGCCCATGCCGCTCGAGCGGTGGATCGGCTTCGCTCTGGTGTGGCTCGCACTCGTCGTGCTCTCGACCGAGGCGGTCGTGCACCGTCGACGAGCAATACGCGAACGCCGTGCGGTTCCCGCAGAGACAGGGCCCGTCGAGACGGTCTGACCGTCAATCCGGTGGGCGTCGCGGTCAGGCGAGCTCGGTGAGAGCCCCGTCGAGCTCGGTGGCCAGTCGCTCGGCATCGGCGCGCGAGAACGGCAGGGGAGGCCGCACCTTGAGTGCGGCATTGTCGCGCCCCGATGCACTGATCAGGATGCGTCTCTCGCGCAGCGCCCCCACGAGAGCGACGGCGGCCTCCGAATCGGGCTCGCCCGTGGCGGGGTCGACGCTGTCGACCCCGAGCTAGAGCCCAGCCCCGCGCACTGCGCGCACGCGGTCGTGGCGTGCGGCCAGCTCGACGAGCATGCCCCGCAGTTCGTCGCCCACCGTCGCGGCATGTTCGGGCAAGTCTTCGTCGTGGAGCACCTCCCACGTCGCGCGCGCGGCGGCGACCGATACGGGGGTTCCGGCGAAGGTATTGAAGTAGCGCACGTGCTCGCCGAACTGCTGCATCAATTCGCGACGTGCGACGAGCCCGGCAACGGGGAGCCCATTGGCCATGGGCTTACCGATCGTGACGAGGTCGGGGGACATGTCGTGGTGCTGGTAACCCCAGAGCCCGGGGTCTCCGGCGCGCCGGCCGAGACGCCCGAACCCGGGTTGAACTTCATCGGCGATGACGATTCCGCCCGCGGCGCGCACGAGTCGCGCCACCTCGGCGAGAGCCGTCGCGGTGTCAGGCGACGGCGCGATGAAGCCGTCGCTGGCGAATGCCGTGTCGACGATGAACGCCGCAACGCCGTGGCCGGTGGCCTGCAGGGCGGTGATGGCGGCGCGAGCATCCGCCACCATGTCGGCACCGTTGCCTACGGGAGGGCGCACCGTGCGCACCCACTCGGCGAGCGAATCGATGCCGCCGAGTGACGGTGAGATCGCCGCGATCTCGGTCGTGACCCCGTGATAGGCGTTCTCGGTCACGATGACGCCGCGGTTGCGCGTGGCGTGCTTGGCCACACGCAGCGCGAGATCGTTGGCCTCCGAGCCCGTGCAGACGAGCGTGAGCGTGTCGAGGTCATCGTCGAACGAGCCGAGAAGCACTTCGGCGTAGTCGATGAGACCTTCGTGCAGATAGCGCGTGTGCGTGTTGAGCTGCGCCGCTTGCTCGGCGATGGCCGCGGTGACCCGCGGGTGGGCGTGCCCGACCGACGGAACGTTGTTGTAGGCATCGAGGTACTCGGTTCCGTCGCGGGTATAGAGCGACGTGCCGCTGCCGCGCACAAACTCGAGAGGGTGCGCGTAGAACAGCCGGTAGCCCGGCGAGAGCACGGCCTCCCGCCGATCGATCAAGGTTCGCGTGCGCGCGTCGAGGCCCGCTCGGTGCTCAGGTCTGAAGTAGGTGGCTGGTCCGATCATGCGCGTGCTCCGATCGTGCTCGGGATGCTCGCCCGCAGCTCACGCACGTCGCGAGCAATGGCGCTTAGGTTGCGGCTCGCGTACTCCTCGGCGGCCGGGTTGGCGGCAGCAATCGCCGAGTTGAGGATCGCCCGCTGGGCCACCCGCAGCACGACGAGCCCCGGAACGAGCGCGTGCTCGTCGGCGGTGAGGGGCTGCACGGTCTCGAAGCCCGCGACGTAGGCGCGGGCGGCATCCCATGGCGCGCCCGCGTCGCCGACGCGTCCGCGGGCATACGACGCCGCAACCGCAAGGTCGGCCGCGCGCGGCGTGCGCGTCATGTCGCCAAAGTCGAGCACGCCTGTGATGGCGAACGGCTCGGAGCGCACGAGCACGTTGTCACCGTGCAGGTCGTTGTGGGCGAGCAGTGCGGGGAGGGCGCGCGCGGCGGGCAGCACAGCATCCCGAGCCTCATCGACAACCCGGCTCGCGTTGTCGCGCAGTTCATCGTCACGAATGGTGTCGAGTAGCGGGGCGTAGTGCTCGAGATTGAGGAGGTTCCACGGTGTCGGTGAACCCATGAGCGGTGGGCGGGCGGTGTCTCCGATGTCGGCGATGGCTGCGGCAAGGCGAGCGTGGAGGGCGCCCAGCGTGTGCATCGCCGCGAGTGAGCGCGGTGCCGCCCCGAGAGGCTCGCCGTCGAGATAGGTCAGCACGCGCAGCTGCCGCTCTTGCCCGGCGTCGTCGGTGACGCGCGTGACGAGGGCACCCTCGACGGTGGGAATGATGCGTTGCACCGGCAGCACGGGATGCTCGCGCGCAAGCCCCTCGAGAACCGCCAGTTGGTCGTGCAGGTGCCGAGGCTCGTCGAGAGGGTGGGCAAACTTGGCAACGAGCAGGCCGTGCTCGGTGCGAACGAGAAAGGTGTCGTCGCGCTCGGTGGGCAACCGGGTGAGGGCCTCGGCGGCGATGCCATGCGTGCGAGCGAGCAGACGGCCTGCGTTCTCGGCGCTCAGCGCGATGAACGCAGCCGTGAGCGGCAGAGGTGACGGCGCGGGCACGGGGCCAGCCTATTCGGGCGGCGGTAGGGTGCCAGTACGCCGTCGGCCTCACAAAGGAGCACTGTCATGGCTCGATCCGCCGCAATCGCTCTGGGCGTGTCGGTGGTGCTCGTGCTCGTGGGGTGCAGCGCACCCCGGCCCCTGCCCACTCCGACCCCTTCGGCAAGCGAATCTGTCGGTCCGACGGGCGACGGGGTGCTGCGCATCGGAACCCTCTTTTCTATGAGCGGCGACGTGAGCTCGACGGGAGCCGGCATGGTTGCCGCTGTCGAGGTTGCTGTGCGCGACGTCAACGCGGCGGGCGGAGTGCTGGGCCAACCCGTCGAGGCCTTCTACCGCGACGCCGGTAGCTCTGACGGCGCGGGCCTTGAGGCGGCATTCGCTGGTCTCGTCGCGCGGGGCATCGACGTCGTGATGGCTCCCTCTAACGCCGCGCTCACTGAACGACTGCTCCCCCTTGCAGACGATGCGGGGGTCGTCGTGATGGCGCCGTCTACTCCGATCTCCACGTCGTCGGGCGCGGTCTTTAGCCTCATGGCGAGCGCCGAGCAGCAAGCCGCCGCGATCGTCGACGCGATCGCTGACGATGGCGGCGAGTCCGTCGCGATCCTCACCACGGGTGACGCGCTGGGCCTTTCGTTCGAGCGCGCCGCGCGGGTAGCGCTCGAGAGCCGAGAGATGCGACTCGCCGCTGTTGAGCAACTCGACGCCGCAACGAATCCGTCGCGACTCGCCTTTAGCGTCGCGGGCGCACGACCCGACGCGATCATTCTCGCCAGCAGCGCATCGCTGTCGGCGCAGCATCCTGCCATCATCACGGCCCTCGCCGATCGGGGCGTGCGCGGCGATCAATGGTGGATGACCGCTGCCGCGATCTCGGACTACTCGAGCACCGTCGCTCCGGGTCTGCTCGAGGGAGCGCGCGGAGTGCGCGAGGGTGCGCCGACGACCGATGAATTGTTTGCGCGACTGCGGCAATCTGACCCGGCCCTTGTCAGCGCTGCCTACGCGTCAGAAACCTACGACGCCGTGATTCTCGTCGCGCTCGCCGCCGAGCTTGCGGATGACGACAGTGGGGCACGGCTCGCCCCGTATGTTCGCGATGCGGCGAGCGAGGGCATTGCGTGCTCGAGCTTCGGTGAATGCATGGCTGTGCTCGCGACCGAACCACAGGCGGAATACCAGGGCCTCTCCGGGCCTGTGACGTTCACCGATCAGAGTGGCGTGATCGACGGGGCTGTGAGCCTCTATCAGTACTCGGCAGACA
The DNA here is from genome assembly GCA_943371805.1 of Pseudomonas synxantha. Classification (GTDB taxonomy): domain Bacteria; phylum Actinomycetota; class Actinomycetes; order Actinomycetales; family Microbacteriaceae; genus Microcella. The sequence goes on from CALRWH020000037.1 coordinate 7,033, forward strand.
ATCGCGCCGAGCTCGTCGGGCCTCTCGGCGTGATCGAGCGCTAACCTGCGAATTTCGTCGTCTGCAACCGGGGTCTGCGGGTGAAATCGTTGGTCTGAACGAACCCTGAGAACATTTCGCGGTGTTACAGGGATGTAACCCTAACGTGTTGTGAATGAAGTCTGAGCACCGTACGGTGTCTAGGCGGCCACTCTTGTGGTTCTGCATCCTGAACACATTCGAAACCCAAGGAGCAACATGGGCGTTTTCACCACGGCTACCGGCCGTCGCTCTCGTTCTCTCAAGTCGATCCTCGGCGGCATTGCCGTCGTGGGCGCCAGCGCACTCGTTCTGAGTGGCTGCGCGGCGACTGAGACCGAAGAGCCCGCCGGACCCACCGAGCAGCTGACCCTCAAGATCGGCACCATCCTTCCCCAGAGTGGCGCCCTGGCATTCCTCGGCCCGCCCGAGGAGGCCGGTGTTGCCCTCGCGGTGCAGGACATCAACGAGGCCGACCTCGGCATCACCGTTGAGGCCGTCTACCGTGACTCGGGTGACACCACCACCGACACCGCCACCGTTTCGGTGACCGACCTCCTCTCGCAGGATGTCTCGGCCATCGTCGGCGCCGCGTCGTCGGGTGTCTCCAAGACCGTGATCGACCAGATCGTTGCCGCTGGCGTTGTGCAGTTCTCGCCGGCCAACACGTCGCCCGACTTCACGAACTACCCGGACGACAACCTCTACTGGCGTACCGCCCCCAGCGACCTGCTGCAGGGCGAGGTGCTCGGTAACCTCATCGCTGAAGACGGCGCTGCCACGCTCGGCATGATCGTTCTGAACGACGCCTACGGCACCGGCCTCGCCGGCGCGCTGCGCGCGACGTTCGAAGCCGCTGGTGGCGAGGTTGTCGCCGAGGAGCTGTTCAACGAGGGTGACACGAGCTTCGACGCTCAGATCTCCGCGCTGACCGCAGCTGCTCCCGACGCGATCGCCGTCATCACCTTCGACCAGGCCAAGGTCGTCGTCCCCGGTCTCGTGGGCGCGGGCTACCCCGGCAACCAGCTCTACTTCGTCGACGGTAACCTCGCCGACTACAGCGCTGACTTCGCCGCTGGCCTCGTTGAGGGCGCCAAGGGCACCCTGCCCGGCCTCGACATCGCGACCCTGGGCAACTTCCAGGAGCGCCTGCTCGAGGTTGACCCCGAGCTGACTGAGTTCAGCTACGCGGCCGAGTCGTACGACGCCGTCGTCCTCCTCGCGCTCGCCGCTCTCGCGGCCGGCTCGACCGAGGGTGCCGACATCGCGGCCAAGCTGCAGGAGGTCTCCGGTGGTTCGGGCGATGGCGAGAAGGCGACCGACTTCGCGTCGGCCGCTCAGATCATCCTCGACGGTGGCGTTGTTGACTACGACGGCGTTTCGGGCCCGATCACGTTCGACGAGAACGGTGACCCCACCGAGGCGACGATCGGCATCTACCAGTACGGTGCCGACAACAAGTTCAGCCGCATCAACTAATCCAGAACCCACCGTTCTGAATTAGCGCGACTGTGGAGGGCCCCGACTTCGGTCGGGGCCCTTCTTCGTGCGCGGGGGATGCTCGAGCACGCGCATCCCGTGCCCCTGACCTGCCCTGACTGACCGGCCCTGACTGACCTGACCTGCCCTGCCGCGCCCTCACCTGCCCTGACCTGCCCTGCCGCGCCCTCCGTGCCGCGCCGAGGTCCCTGAAATGCCGCGCGGTGCGGGCCCGAACCGCTCGTGGCGCGGCCGCTCGTTCGCCGCGGGTACCCGCCCGCCGCACAAAGAAGGGCCCCGCCGAGCGAGAAACGCTCTGCGGGGCCCTGTGAGCCGTTCTGCGGGCCTAATCTTGCCCGAGGGTTCCCAGATACAGTCCGATGACCTTGGGGTCGTTCAGAAGCTCACGGCCCGTGCCCGTGTAGGCGTCGGTGCCCTGGTCGAGAACGTAGCCACGGTCGCAGATCTGCAAGCAGCGTCGCGCGTTCTGCTCAACCATGATCGTCGTGACGCCCGCTTTGTTGATCTCTTTCACGCGCAAGAACGCTTCGTCTTGGCGAACAGGCGAAAGACCCGCGCTCGGCTCATCGAGCAGGATCACTTCAGGGCTCATCATGAGTGCACGGCTCATGGCGACCATTTGGCGCTCACCGCCAGAGAGCGAGCCAGCCCGTTGCCCGAGTCGCTTCGCGAGCTCGGGGAAGATCGAGACCACGAAGGCGAGCCGGTGGTCGAGCTCTTTCGGTTTCTGGAAGAGACCCATCTCGAGGTTCTCGCGAATGGTCAGCGTCGGAAAGACGTTGTTCGTCTGCGGCACGAAACCCACACCCTTGGCCACGAGCTTGTTGGCCTTGAGGTTGGTGATGTCGTCGCCATAGAGCGAGATGGTTCCTTCGCGCACCTTCACGAGGCCGAAGATGGCCTTGAGCAAGGTCGACTTACCGGCACCGTTGGGGCCGATGATGCCGATGAGCTCGCCCTCGTGGGCCGTCAGCGAGCAGTCGTTCAGGATGTTGATGCCGGGCAAGTACCCTGCGGTAACCGAGTCGACGTGGACAACGACCTTGCGGGTCTCGCTCACGGCCTCAGTTTTTTTCTTGGTCGGCGTCGTCATCGGCCAGCTCCTTGATCGCGGTCATCACTCCGGTGTCGAGATCACCGAGGTCTTCGTCGTGGTGTGAACCGAGGTAGGCGTCGATCACGGCAGGGTTGGCCATGACTTCGTGCGGGTCACCTTCGGCAACCACACGACCCTCGGCCATCACGACGACCCAGTCGGCGATGTGGCGCACCATGTGCATGTCGTGCTCGACGAAGAGCACGGTCATGCCTTCGGTCTTGAGATTCAAGATGTGGTCGAGCAGCGATTGCGTGAGCGCCGGGTTCACGCCGGCCATCGGCTCGTCGAGCATGACTAGCGAGGGCTGGCTCATGAGCGCGCGCGCCATTTCGAGCAACTTGCGCTGGCCACCCGAAAGGCTTGCCGCGTAGTCGTCTTTCTTGGCGTCGAGCTTGAATCGCGTCAGAAGGTCGATCGCGCGCGCTTCGATCTCGGCCTCTTGCTTGCGCCAGATCCACGGGAAGAGTGCGCGAGCGAGGCTCTCGCCGCTCTGGCCCTTGGCGCCGAGCTTCATGTTGTCGAGGACCGTCAGCAGGCTCAGCGCCTTCGTCAGCTGGAACGTGCGTACTTGGCCTTTGCGGGCCACCTTGAAGGCCGGGATGCCCGAGATGCCCTGGCCGTCGAACGTCCACTCACCCGTGTCGGGCTTGTCAAAGCCCGTCAGCAGGTTGAAGAGCGTCGTCTTGCCAGCACCGTTCGGCCCGATGAGCGCCGTGATGGCGCCCCGCGGACTCTCGAGGTGCTCGACCTGCACGGCCGTGAGGCCGCCGAAGGTGCGCGTGATGTTGTCGGCCACGATGATCGGGTCGACCTTCTTCACGCCCGGAGCCGGCTCGCCGATGTGCAGGCCGGTTGACTTGATGGGGGCGCCCTTGGCGCCGGCGCTACTTGACAAAGGCCAGCTCCTTCTTGTTGCCGAAGATTCCTTGTGGTCGATATATGACGATCAACATGATCGCGATGCCGACCAAGATGAAGCGCAGCTGGCCCGCCTGCACGTTCGTCAAGAACGGCAGCCAGCCCACCTCGACCGCGCGGGCGATAAAGCCCGAGAAGAACGAGAGCAGCACCCAGAAGATGACCGAGCCGATGATCGGGCCAAAGACCGTCGCGGCGCCACCGAGCAGCAGAATCGCGTAGATGAAGAACGTCAGCGAGGTCTGATAGTTCGAGGGCACGACGGCCCGCGGCAGGATGAACACCATGCCTGCCAGGGCGCCGAACACACCGCCGATGACCAGCGACTGCATCTTGTAGAAGTAGACGTTCTTGCCGAGCGCGCGCACGGCATCCTCGTCTTCACGAATGCCCTTGATGACGCGACCCCACGGGCTCTTGAACAAGCGCCACGTGATGAAGGCGGCGATCGCGACGAGGCCCCAGCCAAAGATGCGCACCCACCAGTCGTACGGGTTGTAAACCCAGGGTCCGAAGCCCAGGAGGTCTTTCTCATCGAAGAACAGCAAGAGCGGGTTGAGTGCTTCGAAGCCGCCCTTGTAGCCCTGCAGACCGTCGGCTGAGCCCGTGACCGACTCGAACGTGTTGGTCGTAAAGAGCAGACGAATGATCTCGGCGGCTGCGATGGTCACGATGGCGAGGTAGTCGGCCCGCAATCGCAGCGTCGGGATGCCCAAAATGAGCGCGAAGACGATGGCAGCCCCGACACCCATGAGCATCGCTGCCCACACGGGCCACCCGAAGGTGAGCGTGGCTATAGCGAAGCCATAGGCACCGAGCATCATGAAGCCTGCTTGACCGAAGTTCAGCAGACCCGTGAATCCGAAGTGGATGGCGAGGCCCAGCGCCGCGAGTGCGTAGGCGGCCGTCGTGGGAGAGATGATCTCCTGCGCGGCGTTGGAGAAGAGAAGGATCCAGTCGATCATGGTCAGCCCCTAGCCGATTCGTTCTTTGCGTCCGAGGATGCCCTGAGGCCGCACGAGCAGCACCAGGATGAGGATCACCAGGGCTCCGACGTACTTCATGTCGGAGGGGATGATGAGCGTCGACATTTCGACGAACAGACCGACGACGAGCGCGCCGACCAGGGCGCCGAACGCCGTTCCGAGCCCGCCGAGCGTGACGGCGGCGAAGGTCAGCAGCAAGATCTGGAAGCCCATGTCCCAGCTCACCCCGGGGCGGAAGTAGGCCCAGAGGATGCCGCTGAGGCCAGCGAGGGCTCCCGACATGATCCACACGATACGGATCACCCGGTCGACGTCGATGCCACTCGCCGCGGCAAGCGCGGGGTTGTCAGAAACGGCGCGGGTTGCCTTGCCCAGGCGCGTCCGCAGCAAGAAGTAGGCGACGGCGAGAAGCACGAGAACGCTCACGCCCATGCTCGCCACGTCGGTCCACGAGAGGCCGAAGAGACCGATCTCGAGGCCCGTGTCGGTCGCGCCCGGCAGCTGTTGCGTGTCTCCGCCGACGAACATCTGGAAGATGTAGCGAACGGCGAGCGACAGACCGATCGAGACGATCATCATCGGGATAAGCCCGACGCCCTTCTTGCGCAGCGGCTTCCAGAGCGCGGCATCGTTGATGTAGCCCAACGCTGCACTCAAGATCAGAGCAATCGGAATCGCCAGCCAGATCGGCATACCAAGCACCACGCCGAAGAGCAGTGTCATGAGACCACCGAACGTGATGAGCTCGGCGTGCGCGAAGTTGCTCAGGCCCGTCGTGCCGAACACGAGCGAGAGACCGATGGCCGCGAGCGCGAGCAACAGACCGAAGTTGAGGCCGTTGAAGAGGCGCTCGACCACCTGATCGAGCAGGCTCACGGTGTTGCGTTCGCCCTGCCCGATGAAGAAGTTGGCGACGGCGCTGCCGGACTGGCCCACGGTGATCGTGCGAACGTTCGGCTGCTCGAGCTCGGGGTCGATGACCGCGATGCCTTCGGGGAGCGTCTCTTCGTTGAGGGTGACGGTGTACTCGCCGCGCTCGGGAACGCCAACGGCCCAGCGGCCATCTTCGCCCGACACCACCTCGACGCTAAAGCCGCCACCGGCAATGACAAGCTGCACGTCGGCGAGCGGTTGATCGGCGAGTTCGACAAGACCACTGATCTTGTTGTCGTACTCGTCGAGTCCGATCTCCTCGGCCGAAGCGGGAGCAGCAATGGAAAGGGTGAGAGCGCTCACGAGTCCGGCGAGAAGCACGGCGGCGAATCGCCGATGTGCTCGCCGGTGTAGCGGTCTGCTAGCAGCGTGTGCCACGAAACCTCCAGGTCGTTTCGGGTGGGGCGGTGCAGCCCCGCGGGCCAGCAGGCCCAGTTCGTCGACGGTGACGATACGGCTTGATTATTGCCGAGGTGTTTCCGGCAGCAACCGAACCGTCCAGCCATTATTGCGACGGAATACGTTTCGACCTAACCCGCTTAAGATGAGATACCCGAATTCGGTGCCGCATCCGGGTTCGGATCACGCTCGCATGCGTGAACGATCACACATCACCCACGATGCGAGGGAAACCATGGACCAGCCCGACCCGTTCGGATTCATCGGCCTCACCTACGACGACGTCATGCTGTTGCCTGCTCACACCGACGTTATTCCGAGCGAAGCTGACACAGCATCGCGCCTGACACGGCGCATCATGGTCTCGGCACCGCTGCTCTCGGCCGCCATGGACACCGTGACCGAATCACGCATGGCCATCGCCATGGCGCGCCAGGGTGGCCTCGGCATCATGCACCGCAATCTCTCGATCGACGAGCAGGCCGAACAGGTCGACAAGGTCAAGCGCTCTGAGTCGGGAATGATCACGAACCCCGTCACGACGACGCCCGATGCGACGGTTGCTGAAGTGGATGCCCTGTGCGGCCAGTTCCGCGTATCCGGTCTCCCCGTGGTCGAAGGCGATGGGCGACTCGTGGGCATCATCACCAACCGGGACATGCGCTTCGTGTCTCGGTTCGAAGCCGAGACCACTCTCGTGCGCGACGTCATGACCCCCGCACCGCTCATCACCGGCCCTGTGGGCATCTCGCAGGGTGACGTGCTCGCGCTCTTCGCGCAGCACAAGATTGAGAAGCTTCCTCTCGTCGACGACGAAGGGCGCCTGCACGGCCTCATCACCGTCAAGGACTTCGACAAGAGCGAGCAGTACCCCAACGCGACGAAAGACGAAGAGGGCCGCCTGCGGGTTGGCGCTGCGATCGGTTTCTTCGGTGACGCGTGGGAGCGTGCGGGCCGACTGCGTGACGCCGGCATCGACGTACTCGTGGTCGACACGGCGAACGGCGACAGCCGCGGAGTGCTCGACATCATCGCGCGACTCAAGGCCGATCCGGCATTCGCGCACATCGACGTGATCGGCGGCAACGTCGCGACGCGCTCGGGCGCCCAGGCGCTCGTCGACGCGGGTGCCGACGCCGTCAAAGTGGGCGTGGGTCCGGGCTCGATCTGCACGACGCGCGTGGTCGCTGGTGTGGGGGTGCCGCAGGTCACCGCGGTCTACGAGGCGTCGCTCGCCGCGCGCGAGGCCGGTGTGCCGGTCATCGCCGACGGTGGCTTGCAGTACTCGGGCGACATCGCGAAGGCGCTCGTCGCGGGTGCCGACACTGTCATGCTCGGTTCGCTGCTTGCGGGCACCGACGAGAGCCCGGGCGACCTCATTTTTGTCAACGGCAAGCAGTTCAAGTCGTACCGTGGCATGGGCTCGCTCGGAGCCCTGCAGACTCGTGGCAAGAAGACCTCGTACTCGCGCGACCGCTACTTTCAGGCCGATGTGCCGAGTGACGAGCAGCTCATCGCCGAGGGCATCGAAGGCCAGGTTCCCTACCGCGGCCCCGTGTCGTCGGTCGTCTACCAGTTGCTCGGCGGCCTGCGGCAGTCGATGTTCTACACGGGCGCGCGCACGATTCCTGAGCTGAAGCAGCGCGGAAAGTTCGTGCGCATCACCGCGGCGGGCCTCAAAGAGTCGCACCCGCACGACATCCAGATGGTCGTCGAGGCGCCCAACTACCGCCGGTAGCGCGCGGGGCTAGCGGGCCGCGGGCGGCACAGAAACGCGGGCTCCCGACTCGTGTGAGCGGATCACCGCGTACGCGAGCTCGAGTGCACGGCGACCCGCCGACGCGGGAACGGGCGGGGGTGAGCCAGCGCGCAGAGCCGTGAGCACAGCATCCAGATGCCGGTCGAAGGTGCGCTCGAACGACCGCGCTTCGTCGTCGAAGTAGCCCGCGCGCCACACCCGCTCGGTCTCGTCGCCGACCGACTGCAGCGTCAACGAGCGCACGGTGTCGTGGATGACCGCGCGCCCCGCCGTGCCATTGAGCTCGACGCGCTGGGTGTCGGGGTACGCGTACGACGAGTCGTACGAGCCGAGCATGGTTCCCACGGCTCCCGATGCGAACTCCAGCGCGATCGCCACCGTGCTGAAGGCCCCGTAGGTCATGGATGTCATCTGCGCGGCCACCGAGCTAATCGGCCCGCACAGGTGCTCGAGCATGTCAAAGCCGTGGCACTGCGTTTCGATGAGGTTGGCGTGTGGCGAGGGCCCGCGGTTGGCTTCGCCGCCGAAGCGCCACGTGGCGAAGACGAGCTCGCCGAGCTCACCGGCGAGCAGGGCCGCTCGCGCGCGCAGTACGGGCTCGGCGTAGCGGTGGTTGAAGTTGATGGCGAAGAACGTGTCGCCCGCGGCGTCGAGCAGGGCGTCGGCTTCGGCGAGGTCGAACACGAGCGGCTTCTCGACGAGCAGCGGCACGCGGGCTTGCAGCAGTTGAAGCGTGGGCGCGAAGTGCTCTTCGTTGGGCAGGCTGACCATGACGAGATCGGGATGCTCGGCCTCGAGCATCCCGTCAATTGAGGTGTACGCGCGCGTGCCGTACGCGGCTGCCCGGGCAGCGGTGCGCTCGGGAGAGCGCCCGACGACGGCGACGAGTTCGGCGTCGATGCGCTCGGTGATGACGCGAGCGTGCTGGGCTCCCCAGCCCCCTGCGCCGACGATCGCGACGCGCAGGGGTTCGACCCCGGGCAGTCCCGGTCGTTCGATGCTGAGTGCACTGCCCGCCATGGTTGCTCCTTCAAGGTCGAGGCCGAGGCCGCGGTCGACGCCGACCGATGCTCGCCACGTTACCCGCGCACGCCCGCCCGGTAGGCTGAAGGCGTGATGGAGATCGAGATCGGCCGCGGAAAGCGGGCACGCAGGGCGTATTCGTTCGACGACATCGCCATCATTCCGAGCCGTCGCACGCGCGACCCCGAAGTGGTGTCGCTCGCCTGGAGCATTGACGCCCTCACGTTTGCGATGCCTGTCATCGCGGCCCCGATGGACTCGGTCGTGAGCCCCGCCACCGCGATCGCCATGGGCAAGCTCGGCGGCCTTGGCGTGCTTGACCTCGAGGGTCTCTGGACGCGCTACGACGATGCCGAAGCGCAACTCGCGCGCATCCGCGAGCTCGACGAGGCCGGCGCGACGGCCGAGATGCAGAAGATCTACGCCGAGCCCATCAAGCCTGAGCTCATCGGCCAGCGCCTGGCCGAGATTCGCGCGGCGGGTGTTCCCGTCGCGGGTGCGCTGAGCCCGCAGCGCACGCAGGAATACCACCAGGCCGTCATCAAGGCCGGTGTCGACCTCTTTGTCATTCGCGGCACGACCGTGAGCGCCGAGCACGTCTCGCACGGCCGCGAGCCCCTCAACCTCAAGAAGTTCATCTACGAGCTCGACGTGCCCGTCATGGTGGGCGGCGCCGCGACCTACACCGCCGCACTGCACCTCATGCGCACGGGTGCGGCCGGTGTGCTCGTGGGCTTTGGCGGCGGGGCTGCGTCGACGACGCGGCTGAGCTTGGGCATCCACGCCCCCATGGCGACCGCGGTGAGCGATGTTGCCGCCGCGCGCCGCGACTACATGGACGAATCAGGCGGGCGCTACGTGCACGTCATCGCCGACGGCGGCTTGGGCACGAGCGGCGACATCGTCAAGGCTGTGGCCATGGGCGCCGACGCCGTCATGCTCGGCAGCACCCTGGCGCGGGCGACGGATGCTCCGGGCGGCGGGTGGCACTGGGGTGCCGAGGCGCACCATCCCGAGTTGCCCCGCGGTCGCCGCGTGCATGTCGGGCAGCTTGCTCCGCTCGAGCAGCTCTTGTTGGGACCGAGTGCGACCGCCGACGGTCAGGTCAATCTCATGGGCGCTCTGCGACGATCGATGGCGACGACGGGCTATTCCGACGTCAAAGAGTTTCAGCGCGTCGACGTGGTCGTCGCGCCGTACTCGAGCCACTGAGTCGCACCCCGTACGCCCTGCAGGAGGACCCGTCGCATGTCGAACGTCGAGCTTCCTGCGTTCTGGAGCATCGCTCGTCGCCCGCGCTGGATCGCTGCCCTCCTGCTGGCCCTCGCCGTTGCGGCGGGTTTTGCCGCGCTCGGTCAGTGGCAGCTCGAACGCTCGCTCGAATCGACGGCCGTCGATGAGCGCGACACCGAGACCCCCGTGCCCCTCGACTCCGTGGCCGAGCCGCAGCAGGTCATGACGACCGAGGCGAGCGGTCGGCTCGTGACGGTGAGTGGCGAGTGGGTTGAGGGCGATGACCTCGTCGTCACGGGGCGACTGAGTGGCCAATCTGACGAGTCCGGTGCCGCGGGCGAGCCGGGCGACTGGGTCATTCGACACCTGCAGACCGCCGACGGCGCGAGCCTGGCCGTGGCTGTCGGGTACGGGCCCGTGGGTGCGGGCATCCCGAGCCTGCCCACCGGCGAGGCGACGCTCACGGGCCGATACGTGCCGAGCGAATCCCCGCAGCTAAGCGATTTCGAGGCGGGAGAGCGCACGGCCATCGCGGTCGCCGAGCTCATCAACTTGTGGCCTGAGCCCGGGCTCGTCTACTCGGGGTATCTGGTGCTGCAGGATGCCCCCGCAGGGCTCGCGACGATCGCAGCCCCCCCGCCCGAGCAACAAACCGAGCTCAACTTGCTCAACCTGTTCTATGCGATCGAGTGGGTCATTTTTGGCGGCTTCGCTGTCTACCTGTGGTGGCGGCTCGTGCGCGACGAGCAAGAGAAGCTTGCCCTTGCCGCACTCGGCGACGACGCAGAGTCGCCTCAGCCAGCGGCCCTAAACTGAGACCATGGCGATCGGCCCGAAGCGTGCAGACATTCCCCTGATTCGCCGAACCCTCGCGGTGTTCAAAGTCTCGTCGGTCATCACCGGAATCTTCTTGCTCGGCCTCGTCGTCATGATGGTGTGCCGCTATGGGTTCGGGGTCGACATCGAGTTTGGCGGCACCTCGGGCGGGCTCGGCCTCACCGACAAAGACGCCATCACGGGCGTCAATGTCTCGATTCTCTTGCTCGCGACGCACGGCTGGCTCTATGTGCTGTACCTCGCGTGCAACTTCGTGTTGTGGCGCACCGTGCGTTGGTCGTTCTTTCAGTTCTTGTGGATCGCGATGGGCGGCATCATCCCGTTTCTCTCGTTCTACTTCGAGCGCCGAGTTCCGCGCGACGTGAACGCGATCATCGCCAAACTGGAGGCCGCCGCATGAGCGACACCGCTCACCGCCCCGTGCTCGTCGTCGACTTCGGCGCGCAGTACGCACAGCTCATTGCGCGCCGCGTGCGCGAGGCGGGCGTCTACAGCGAGATCGTTCCGCACACCATCACGGCCGCCGAGGTTGCCGCCAAGGGCCCCGCGGGCATCGTGCTGAGCGGCGGGCCCTCGAGCGTGTATGAGCCGGGGTCTCCCGCGCTCGACCCGGGCATCCTGAAGCTCGGTCTGCCCGTCATGGGCATTTGCTACGGCTTTCAGGTCATGGCGCAGCAGCTCGGCGGCGAGGTCGCGCGCACGGGTCGCCGCGAATACGGCGCCACGACCATGACGGTGCACGGCGATGGTGGCGCGCTGCTCGCGGGCCAGCCCGAGAGCCAGACGACCTGGATGAGCCACGGCGACTCGGTCGCTCGCGCCCCCGAGGGCTTCACGGTGCTCGCCTCGACCGCTGACACGCCCGTCGCTGCCTTCGCGAGCGACGAGCAGAAAATGTATGGCGTGCAGTGGCACCCCGAGGTCAAGCACTCCGAGTTTGGCCAGCGCGTGCTCGAGAACTTCTTGCACACTGCGGCGGGCATCCCCGCCGACTGGAACAGCGGCAATGTCATCGCCGAGCAGGTTGAGCGCATTCGCGCGCAGGTCGGCTCGGCCCGCGTCATTTGTGGACTCTCGGGCGGTGTCGACTCCGCCGTCGCGGCCGCGCTCGTGCACGAGGCGGTCGGCGACCAGTTGGTCTGCGTCTTCGTCGACCACGGCTTGCTGCGGGCCGACGAGCGTCGCCAGGTCGAAGAAGACTACGTGGCGGCCACGGGCATTCGTCTCGTGACGGTGGATGCTCGCGAGCAGTTCATGACGGCCCTCGCGGGTGTCACCGACCCCGAGTCGAAGCGCAAGATCATCGGCCGCGAGTTCATCCGCACCTTCGAGCAGGCCGCAGCCGACCTGGTTGCCGAGGCTCAGGATTCGGGCGGGGCCATCGAGTTTCTCGTGCAGGGCACCCTCTACCCCGACATTGTCGAATCAGGTGGTGGCTCGGGCACGGCCACGATCAAGAGCCACCACAACGTCGGCGGCTTGCCCGACGATTTGCAGTTCGCGCTCGTCGAGCCGCTGCGCACGTTGTTCAAAGACGAGGTGCGCGCGATCGGCCGCGAGCTCGGCCTGCCCGAGCCGATTGTGGCGCGCCAGCCGTTCCCCGGGCCCGGGTTGGGCATCCGCATCATCGGCGAAGTGACGTTTGAGCGGCTTGAGCTGCTGCGCGAGGCCGATGCGATCGTGCGCGCTGAGCTGACCGCCGCGGGCCTTGATGCCGAGATCTGGCAGTGCCCCGTGGTGCTACTCGCTGACGTGCGCTCGGTCGGCGTGCAGGGCGACGGCCGCACCTACGGCCACCCGATCGTGCTGCGCCCCGTGTCGTCAGAAGACGCGATGACGGCCGACTGGACTCGCTTGCCGTACGACGTGCTCGCCCGAATCTCGAATCGCATCACGAACGAGGTCGCGGGCGTCAACCGGGTCGTTCTCGACGTGACGTCGAAGCCCCCGGGCACGATCGAATGGGAGTGACC
>CALRWH020000038.1:0-18597 GCA_943371805.1 Pseudomonas synxantha
GAGAGGCGCTCACCGAGCAGCGCGGCATCGGTGAGCGCCGCGAGACGATCGTGCGCGCGAAAGCCCGCGAGCACGTGGTCGCCAATGCCGGTTGGGGCCGACCCGAGCGGCGAGGTGATGATCTCGGTGCGCACGAAACGCGCAGCGTCGGCCCGAACAGGTTGACGCAGCACGACGTACCCAAAGCCCACGGCCGTCACACCGCGGGCAGCGAAGTCGTCGAGCCACGCGGCCGCGAGCGCGTCGTACTCGGCACTGCCGACGCGCGTGCCGCCATCACGAATCCACGTGGCGGCATACTCGGCCGGGCTCTGCCGCTCGCGCTCGACGACCCAGCCGTCGAGGCCCGCTTCGGTGATCCACGAGCGCACGCGCGCGAGGCCGTCACCGCCCATGGTGTCTCGGTACTCCCAGTTGCCCAGCAGGTGCGCCGTGCCGCCGGGCACGAGGTGGTCGGCCGCACCCCGCACGACCTGCTCGACGATGGCGTCACCCACCCGACCGCCATCGCGGTATTCATAGACCGGCACCCCCTCGACCCGGGGCGTGATGACAAAGGGCGGGTTGCTCACGATGCGGTCGAACCGCTCGCCCGCCACGGGTTCGAACAGGTCACCGAGTCGCAGCTCAACAGTGGTCACGTCGTTGAGCGCGAGCGTGAGGCCTGCACGCTCGAGAGCCCGCGGTGAGATGTCGGTTGCGACGACGCGCTGGGCGTGGCGAGCAGCGTGCAGAGACTGGATGCCACAGCCCGTGCCGAGATCGAGCACCGAGTCGACCGGCTCGGTGGGAATCAGCGCCGCGAGCGTCAGTGACGCCCCACCGACGCCGAGCACGTGCTCGGCCGGCAGTGTCGTGCCGAGCGACACTTCGCCGAGGTCAGACGCGATGAACCACTGCACCGCTCCCCCGGCATCAATCGAGCTGTAGGGCCGCAGGTCAAGCAGTGCCCGACCCTCGTCGTCGACGAGACCCAGCTCGCGCGCGCCCGCTGCACCGAGCCGCGGCAGCGCGAGTGTCAGAGCGTCGTCGAGTGCGGGCTCGCCGAGCAGAAAGACGCGGGCCAGGATGCTCGCCGCAGCCTGCTCACGAGATCCACCCCCGGCCGCGCCGAGCGCCGCGAGCGCCCGTCGGGCCGGAACGCGGTCACCCCGGGCCAGAGCCGCATCGGCCTCGTCGCCCCAGAGTTGCCGGAGCCGGTCAACGGTGTACCCGGCATCGAGCAGGTCGGCCCGCAGCAGGGCGGTGAGAGCGGCATCCACCCCCCTAGTCAACCGCACACGCAGAACGGGGCGGCTCCGAGAAGGAGCCGCCCCGTTCGTGAAGCAGAAACTACGGAAGCAGAACCGCGTCAATGACGTGGATGACGCCGTTGTCGCAGACGATGTCGGCCGTGACGACCTTGGCGCCGTTGACCTTCACGCCATCCTTCAGGTCGAAGGTGAGCTCGGCGCCGTTGACCGTGGCGGCCGTGAGGCCGTCAGTCAGGTCGGCAGCATGCACAGCACCCGGAACGACGTGGAAGGTGAGGATCGACGTGAGCGCCGGAATGTCGGCGAGCAAGCCCTCGACGGTGCCCTCGGGAAGCGCAGCGAACGCCTCGTCGGTGGGCGCGAAGACCGTGAAGGGGCCGTCACCGTTCAGGGTGTCGACGAGGCCGGCAGCGCCGACAGCGGCGACGAGGGTGGTGAACGAACCGGCGCTAACGGCGGTTTCGACGATGGTAGCCATGGGGTCTCTTCTCTGACAACGTGCATGAGGGCCGCGACAGCGAGCCCGATCGATCGGTGAACCGAATGCCCTTATTCTGTGCCCACCACCCCGGCTGCGCCTGCACGTGACCCGCGCATCACCCGCACGCCAGCCGACCATTGCCTGTACGGCATGAACGATCGGTGACGATCGCGCATCGATCAGGGGTGCGGCTCGGGGTTCTCTTCATCGACGGGGGCTTGCCGGCCACTCGCGGCGCCCGGCCCCGTGACGATCGGCCCCGTGTTCGTCGACACTACGACTCCGCTATCGGTCAAGGGATGCGCCAACTCGTCAGGGCCGAGGCGCGCAATGAGCAGCGTGAGCGCCGCGAGCACCACCGGAATCAACCCCGCGGCGAGAAACGCCACGGGAATTCCGATGAGCTCGCCGACCGGGCCCGCGATCGCCATCGAGATCGGCATGAGCGCGAGCGAGACGAAGAAGTCGAGGCTCGACACCCGGCCGAGCATCTCGGGCGGCACGCGGCGCTGCAGCAGAGTGCCCCATATGACCGTGGCGCCCGAGAAGAGAACGCCGCAGATGAACAAGGCCACGATCATGAGCCAGAGTTGGTCGGTGAGGCCAATGATGGCCAGCGGAGCGCACCCGACGCCCCACGCCGCAATCATGAGCGTGAGGTAGCGACGCGGCAACCGCATCGAGGCGACAGCGAGCGAACCCAGCGCTCCCCCAACACCGAACGCCGCGAGGGCGAGCGCGAATGCGCCGGCTCCTCCCCCGGTCTGGTCGCGCACGGCAAAGGGCAACAACACTTCGATGGGCCCCATGATCGCGAGTACGAGCAACGCCGAGTAGAGCAGCGTCGCCAGCAACCAGCGCGTACGGAACATGTAGCGCACGCCGTCGCGCACGTCGACCCACACCGCGACGAGCGGATGCGAGGGCTCGGCATCGGCCTCGCGCCGAACCGCCGTAGTGCGCATGACAGCCAGCACGATCGCGCCGAGCCCTTGCGTGACCGCGACGATCGCGAACCCGAGGCCGGGCGAGAGGATGGCGATGGCCGCACTCGCGAGCGCGGGCCCCGCCGCTTGCATGAGCGACGGCCGCAGCACGCCCTCGATGCCGTTCGCGGCGAGCAAGTCGTCGGCCGGCAGCAGGGCCGGAAGCCATGCCGAGTAAGCCGGGTAGAAGAATCCGTCGGCGATGCCAAGCAACAGCGAGACAACGGCCAGGTGCCAGATCTCGATGGTGTCGGTGAGCGCGAGCACCGCGATCGCGGCCATCGAGAGGGCCTTGACCGTCTCGACTGTCGTGAGAATGCGCTTCTGCGGAATGCGATCGGCCGCCACGCCGCCGAGCAAGACCGCGAGCACGAGCCCGATACTGCCGCCCGTCGCCACGATCGACAGGTCAACGGGAGTGCCTCCGAGCTCGATCACCTGCCACACGACGGCGACGATCCACACGCCCGTGCCGAGGAGCGACAGCACGAGCGCCGACGCCAACAGCCGGTACTGCGGGGTGGCGAAGGGCCGCACCGCCCGGGGCAGCTCGCGAGGCGTCGTCGACATGGCGCAATGCTATCGAGCCAGCGTTCGGCGCCGTGTCGTACCCTGATGATCGATGAGAGAGCTCACCGCCGACCAGATTCGGGCCAGCATCGTCAACGCCAGCGAGGCCGAGATCGAACGGATGCCCCTGCCCGGCCTGCACGAAACCGTGTGGGCCGACCGCGAGTATCTGGGCTGGCGCGACCCCGCTGGCTCGCACCGCGGCTACATCGTGCACTGGGTCGACGATCGCCCCGTCGGCATCATGGTTCGCGCCGCGGGCGCGCCCTTGCGGCCGGGCATCGGAGCCATGTGCTCGTTGTGCCACACCCCGCAGCCCTCGACGCAAGTGGTCATGTTCAGCGCCCCGCGCGGCGGCGAAGCGGGTCGCGAGGGCAACTCGATCGGCACCTACATCTGCGCCGATCTCGGGTGCTCCATCATGATTCGCATCGTGCCGGGCACGAGTGAGTTGATGCTCATGCGCGACGAACTGATTGCCCGGCGCAGTGCCGGCTTGCAGCAGCGGCTCGAAAACTTCACCGCGAACGTGCTCAAGACGGCCTAAACCGCCCCGCGCCGAATGGCGTTATGAGTCGCGACGCCCCATGAGGTGAAACGGAATGGCGAGCGAGAGCGACGCCGACATGATGCCCGTGAAGAACACGATCGCCGCAAACTCTTCGGGCACCGCGAACGCGTAAGCGAAGAGCACGAACGACGAAACAAAGAGGAAGATCGACACGGCCACGGCGAGAATGTTCATGATGGCTCCATTGTGCCAGGTCTGGCCGAGATAATGGCGCATGACTATCGCCGATGCCGCACACGCCGACGCCACTCGTTACCGCCCGGCCGGGCGCATCCGTCGCCGAATTCGCGCGATCGGGTGGGGTGCTCTCGCGGCGCTCGCCCTCGTGATCATGGGCTTTCTCATTTGGGCCAACACGCCCTATCGGGCTGATCGCGGCGCGGTCATCGAGGTGTGGGCCAACCCCGACGTGCAGGTGCAGTACCTCGACGAGGGCATTCTCATGACGCCCGCGACCGTCGATGCCAACGGCACCGGCCTCGTCTTCGTGCCCGGAGCGCGCGTTGAAGCCCACGCCTACATGCTGCAGTTGAGCGGAGTGGTCGAAGAGAGCGGCGTGACGGTGCTCATCACCGAGCCCACCCTCAACCTGGCGTTCTTTGACCTGCGAACGCTGGATCAATTCACGACCGCGGCCCCCGAGGTCGACACCTGGTTCGTGGGCGGTCACTCGCTCGGGGGCGTGCGCGCGTGCCTCATGACGCCCGATGCCGGGGCGAAAGGCCTCGTGCTCTTCGGCAGCTATTGCGCCAACGACGTGAGTGACTCGGGCCTTCAGGTGCTGAGCATCGCGGGCGAGAACGACCTCCTCTCGACCCCCGCGATCATCGAGAAGAACGCGAGCCTGCTGCCGGCGAACGCCACCTTCGTCACGATGGAGGGCGCCAACCACGCGAGCTTTGGCGACTACGGCGCGCAAGCGGGCGACGGTGAACGCACGATCACGAGCACGCAAATGCGCGCCGAGCTCACGGCGCTGTTGAGCGAACTGCTCGGGTAGCGCCTAGGCGTCAGTCTTCGGCGTCGGCTTCGGGGCCGACGTCGACTTCGGCGTTGACGTCGGCGCGAGCTTCTCTGCTGGCTTCGGCGCCTCAACGACGCTCGCTGCCGCGCCGAGCTTCTGACGCCCCGCAAGAGCCATGAGCCACCAGAGCAGCGCACCCACGAGAATGCCGCCGACGAGAGCGATGACGGGCGTGAGCAAGACGGGGCCCGCGAGGCGGCTCTCGGTCAGCAGGTTGGCAATGCCGAAGTAGATCCAGAACAGGGCGATGTCGACGAGGGCGGCGATGCCGATGGCCGACATCGTGACCCGCCAGGGGCGGTGCAGGCCGGCGGCCGAGAGCATCCACCCACTCACCAAGATCGACAGGCCAACGAGAATGATGCTGCCGATCAAGAACGAGAGCACGACCCAAAACAGCAGCTCAGAACCACCGTCGAGCGCGCGCAACACCGCGTTGGGGTCGTCGCCCCCGAGCGAGCGCGTGATGGCACCGATGATGTTGCCAAAGAGGGCCGAGGCCACGAGCGCTGCGAGTGACATTCCGAACGCGAACCACCCGGTCTGAAAGATCGTGTGCGCCACGGCTCCGGCGATGAGGCTGCTCTGCGTTTGGTTGCGGCTCAGCGGTTGGGCGCTGCGGGCGTCGGTGCTTGCCATGAGGCTCTCCTTGGGAGGGGTGTTCGGGTCGTCACCGTGAATCTAGCGCCTAGAGTGACCGCATGCAGAAGGATGCGCTTCTCCTCGGCGGCACCGGCCAGGTCGGCACCGCCACCGCGCGAGCGCTGCTCGCCGATGGCTATGCCGTCACGATCGCGCATCGCGGCACGCGGCCGCTGCCGCCCGATCTCGCGGGGCACGTCACCGAACTCTCGCTCGACCGCAGCGAAGCGGATTCCCTCACGGCAGCCGCGCGCGGCCGCGACCTCGTGCTCGACTGCATCGCGTTTGGCCCCGCCGATGCCGAGCCGTACCGCGCGCTCGTCGGTGACATCGGGTCGCTCGTGATGATCTCGACGGCCTCGGTGTATCTCGGCGCCAACGGCACGTGGATGGATGCCGCGACGGGCGACGACGACTTTCCGCGCCTGGCCGTGCCCGTCACCGAACAGCACCCCATCGTCACGGCCGAGGTCGAGGGCTATTCGCCGCAAAAGGCCGCACTCGAGCGGGCGCTGTTCGCTATCGACGGTCTGCCCGTGACCGTGCTGCGACCGGGAGCAATCCACGGCCCGGGCTCGCCTGCGCTGCGCGAGTGGTACTTCATCAAGCGTGAGCTCGACGGCCGTCGCCGCGTGCCGCTCGTTGACGGCGGCGCGAGCCGGTTTGCCACGTCGGCGACGGTCGTGATCGCTGAGCTCGTGCGGCTCGCGGCACAGCATCCCGCCGCCCGTGTGCTCAATGCCGTGGATGATGGTGCTCCGACCGTGCTTGAGATTGGGCAGGCGGTGTTTGATCACCTCGGGCACGACGCGACGTTTGTCGCCGTCGACCGCGGCCTCGAGAGCTCGGTGGGCTCCACGCCGTGGTCGGTGCCCGTGCCTGTGGTGCTCAGCATGCAAGCGGCGATCGACGACCTCGGCTATGTGCCCGTGGGCACGCACCGCTCAACGATTGGTCCCGCGATCGACGCGATCCTCGCGGCCGTGGCCGACCGCGACTGGCGCGAAGCGTTTCCGGGGCTCACGCGCTACGGCGCCGACGAATGGTTCGATTACGCCTCAGAAGACGCCCTGCTCGACTCCTGAGTCTCGTCATCGGTCGAGCGCTGCCCGTTCATGCGCTCGGTGATGTACGAGACGACGATGGCCGACGCGGTACCGATGATGACGATGCCGCCGCCCATGAGCAGAACGGCCAAGAACCGGCCTACGCCCGTGACGGGATACGTGTCGCCATAGCCGACGGTCGTGATCGTCACGAGCGACCACCACAGGGCATCGCCAAACGTCGTGATGGTTGCGTTGGGCGCCGTGCGCTCGGCTTGCAGCATCGCGAGCGCGATGACATAGATGTAGACGGTCGCATAGACGAGAGCGTGCGCGATGACCGAGCCACGCACGGCTGCGCCCGAGCGCCCCGCGAGCATGGGGATGTACTTGAGCAACCCGGCCACACGCAGCGCCCGAAACAGCGGCATGAAAAGCGCGAGCACATCGAGCGGGTGGGTCACCAGAAACCGCACGCGTCGACCTCGATCGGTCAGCGCGATGCGCGCGATCATGTCGACGGCAAAGACGAACCAGGTAACAACGACGGCAAGCGCTATCGCAATGATGAGCCAGTCAGCAGGCTGCGGCACGAGAACCCAGAGCGAGTACGCCACGAGAAAGAGCAGGCCGAGCACGGCGAGGGTTGACGACGTGCGCTGTTCCCATGCGAGGCGGCGGGAATCGGGCGGGGTGACCGTGAGCGACGAGGCGGCAGACGACATGGTCACATTCTGGCCGAGAACCGCTCTCAGCCGAGCCTCGGGCGCGAGTGATGAGATAGCCGCACCACTCACCGATCAGGAGACCCCATGGCCCGCACTGCCCTCGACACCACTGTTCCCGACCTCAGTGGTCGTCTCGCCGTCGTGACGGGAGCCAACAGCGGGCTGGGGTTTGGGCTCACGGGTCGCTTGGCCGCCGCGGGCGCCGAGGTCGTCATGGCCGTGCGCAATCGCGAAAAGGGGCAGCGGGCGCTCGATGAGCTGATGGGGCAGAATCCGGATGCTCGCTTGCGGCTGCTCGACCTCGACCTCGCCTCACTCGCGAGCGTGCGCTCGGCCGCGCAGAGCGTGCTCGATGAAGGTCGCGCGCTGGACATCCTCATTAACAACGCCGGCATCATGGCCGTGCCTGATCGGCGCGAAACGGCCGATGGATTCGAGCTGCAGTTCGGCAGCAACCACCTCGGCCCCTTCGCGCTCACCGGCCTGCTACTGCCGGCGCTGCAGCGCGCCGAAGCGCCGCGTGTGGTCTCGACCGCCAGCATCGCGGCCAACGCCGGACGCTGGCAGTGGGACAACCTGCAGGCCGAGAAGAAGTACAGCGCGTGGGGTGCGTACGGGCTGTCGAAGCTCTCGAACCTCGTGTTTGCGCGTGAGCTGCAGCGCTTGAGCGACCTCAACGCGTGGGGCATCACGAGCGTGGCCGCGCATCCGGGAGGCACCGCCACCAACCTGCAAACCACGGGCCCCCGCGATGGGCAGGCCCCGAGCGCTCGCCAGCAGAAGGCGACCGAGCGCTTCATGCAGGGCGTTGACCAGGGCATCTTGCCGTCGCTCTACGCGGCGACGAGCCCCGATGCGACCCCCGGCGGCTACTACGGCCCCAACGGCATTCTCGAGGTGCGCGGCCTGCCCGCCCCGGCGCGACTGCCGCGTGGCGCGCGCGATGCGAACGCGCCGGTTCTGCTGTGGGAGGCCTCAGAGCGCCTCACGGGCGTGCACTACGCCGAGATCGCCGAGTCCGTGGCTCGTTAGCGTCCGAACGGCGTAGCCTGGAGCGATCGTGACCGCTCCCTCCCCCGTCGAACCTGCTGCTGACTCTGCCGCTCCTTCCTCCGCGCGCCGCGGTCACCTCGTCGACCTGCGCCCGCTGCGCGAAAGCCCCGCCTTCGCGCGCATGTGGGCGGGCGCCGCGATCACGGGCATCGGCAGTCAGATGACGATCGTGGCCGTGGGTCTCGACATTTACGATCGCACGGCGTCGACGCTCGCCGTCTCGCTTGTGGCCGCGTTTGCGCTCGGGCCGATGATCATCTTCGGCCTCTACGGCGGGGCACTCGCCGACCGATTCGATCGCCGCACGGTTGCCCTCGTGTCGGCCCTCGCCGCGTGGGGCTCGACCGCCGCCATCGCGCTCTACAGCTGGCTGGGCGTGCCCGACATCTGGCCGCTGTATGTGTTCATCACGATCAACTCCGTCGCCGCGATCATGGTGCAAGTGGCACGATCAGCGATGGTTCCGCGTCTCGTGCGACTCGAACTGCTGCCCGCCGCCGGCGCACTCGGCGGGATTAGCGCGGGCGTGCAAATGACCGTCGGGCCCGCCCTCGCCGGGCTTTTCGTGGCCTACCTGGGCTTTGGCGCCACCTACACGGTCGACGTCGTGCTGTTTCTCGCCGCGTTCTACGGGCTCTACACGTTGCCCTCGATGATTCCCGACGGCGAGCGCCGCCGTGCCGACCTGCGCTCGGTCGTCGAAGGGTGGCGGTTCTTGCGGGTTGCCCCGAACATCCGTGCATCATTCGTGCTCGACATCGTGGCGATGACCTTCGGCAACCCGCGCGTGCTGTTTCCGGCGATCGGTGCGCTGCTCATCGGCGGCGGCGCCGTGACGGTGGGCATTCTGTCGGCTGCGGGTGCGGTCGGGATGCTCGTGCTGGGCCTGCTCTCGGGTCGCGTCACCGCCGTGCGCGCGCATGGCCGGGGCATGGTCATCGCGGTAGCGGCCTACGGCGGCAGCATCGCTCTCTTCGGCGTGCTGCTGCTGGCAACCGCTGTGCTGCCGATCGAGGTGGGCAGCGACATCACCGAAGCGAACATCCCCGCCCTCGTGGCGGCGTCGATTCTGCTCGCTCTTGCGGGCGCCGCGGACACCGTCAGCATGATCTACCGCACCACCATGCTGCAAGCGGCGGTGCCCGATGTCATGCGCGGGCGGCTGCAGGGACTCTTCACCGTCGTGGTCAATGGCGGGCCCCGCATCGGCGACCTCTATATGGGCCTGTTGAGCCTCACGCTCTTGCTGTGGTTTCCGCCCCTGCTGGGCGGTCTCGCGATCATTGTGGTGTGCGCGGTATTCTTGCGGCTCTACGGCAGCTTGCGCACCTACGACGCACTCACTCCACAACCGTGACGTGAGTTGTGGTGCAATGACGAAAGCCCCCGCGCTACCCGGCGCGAGGGCTTTCGTGAACGAGCGTGAGCTCGATCAAGGTCTCAAGGCGTTAGGGACGTCCACCGGGGGGGTCGGCAGGTTTGCCATTTCCGTTGGACGACTCATCATCGTCTTGAGTGGCGGCACCGGTATTCCCATTACCGGTGCCGTTGCCGTTTCCGTTGCCTCCTGAGTTGGAGCCAGCGGAGCCGTTGCCGTTGCCCCCAGGGGTGGAGTCAACGTTGCCATTGGTGGTGCCGTCAGTGCCCGCCTCTTCGGCGCGCTCTTCGGCCTTCTCGTTCTTGAGCTCGCGCGCCTGTTCTGCGACGGCGGCACCAAACTCTGAACCAATCTTGTTGGGGTCGCGAGCGCCCTGCTTGACCCAGTCGCTGAACTCGCCCGAACCGACGGGCAGCGCGGGCTCGCACGTTTCGGGCTCACTGCCAGCGTCAGTGCCGGTGTCGGTCGAGCCGTCGTCGACCACGCACTCCTCGGCTGCGTCGTCGCCACCCGCAGTGCCGTCGCCGACGCCGTCATCGTCGGCGAGACCGTCGTCGGTCGATTCGCCCTCGCTCGGAACAATCGTCGACACGACGTCGTCAAACGCGTCTTGAGCTGCACCGGGCAGTGCGCCCGCGGCTCCAACACCCAGAAAGCCCAGCGCGAGAACGCCCACGGCCGCGGCGATCTTCGCGGCGAGTCCGAAGCGAGCGATCGGCGTCGCCCGCTTCAGCTCGCGGCGCAGACGCGTGCTGGCCCCGGGCGTGGGGTGGGCGAGCTGTGCCGCGAGCGCAAACGAGGGTTGCGGAGCAGGCACCTGAGCGGCATCACGGCGCACGTCAGCAATCGAGGCGGCCAGCGCAGACAGCTCGGGGTGCCCCTCGGGGGTCGCACCCGAGAGCAACTGCTGTGCCTCGGCGTCAGTGATCGGTTCTTTGCTCATCTCACTCCGAGCTATCGTCTCAGGGGCCGAAAAGGGTACGGGTTGGGTCAAAGTTTTTTCGCAAGCGCTCGATCGCTCGCCGCTGCAGGGCCTTGACCGCCCCTGGGCGCTTGCCCAGAACCTCGGCAACTTGCTCGACCGTGAGGTCGGCCACGATGCGCAAGATCATGACGTCGCGCTGGTCAGCCGGCAGGGCGTTGAGCACCGCGAGCACGTGATGATCGCCGAGTCGACTCGCCGCTTCGTCTTCGGCGCTGGATGCCCGCCGCGGGTCTTCGGCAGGGTCTAGTTCGACGGTCTCGCCGCGTCGGACGCGCATCCGTAGTTCATCGACCAGCCGGCGATGCGCGATGGAGAACACAAACGAGCGAAACGCCGCAGCGTCACCGACAAACGAGCCCAGGCGGCTGAAGACGGTGAGGAAGACCTCGCTCGTGAGGTCATCGGGCTCGCGTGAGCCGCGAGCGCGCACAAAGGCAGCGACCGAGGGGGCGTGATCGTTCCAGAGTTGCGTGCACGCCCAACTGGCGCCCGCTTGCGCGGCTGCGAGAACGCTCGCAAAGGCATCGCCGCCGACCGTGCTGTGCTCTGACATCGCCCCTCAGGTTATGGGTCGGCAGTCGTCACGACAAACTACCGGCGAGGGAGCGCCGGGCACAGCGACAACCAGAGCACGAGCAGCATCGCGAGGCCCGCGTACTCGTTGAGCGCGGCTCCCGGCGCGGTGCCGAGAGTCTCGATGGGCTTGAGGCTGCCAGCGAGCATCCGCAGCAGGGGTTCGACCGCCAGCACGAGAGCGATGAACGGCGCAAAGCCCCGATAGCGCACAAGAAGTGTGACGAGCACGAACGCCAGCAGCAGTTGAATCGCGCCCCACTGCCCGAAGATCGCAACGATGTTGGCGCCGCCCTCTACGTCGATGTCGATCGTCGCAATCGACCCGGCTCCCCCGTCGGGAGCGAACACGTGCACGAGCGACCGCGCGACGATCAGGAGCAAGAAGGCGCCGAGCAGCCAGATCGCGAGCAGCGGGCCTTCGTAGGTGCCGGGGTCGGCCGGAAGCAGTCGCCGCAGGTCGGGGCGCAGGGTCTTCGGCAAAACTCGGCCGCGCCAGCCTGCCGCGCTCGGGGTCGCGGCGGGGTGGGCGGGTTCAGTCATGCGCTGACTCTAACTAATGAACGGGGTTCGGGATGCTCAGCCGAGCAGGGCGAGCAGCGCGTCGACCGTGCGCAGGTTGCGCGCCGTGCCGATAACGCCGAGCGCGCGCAGCAGGCGGGCGAGGTCGAGTGCGGCGCGGCCCGCGCCGTGGGCGTACCGCACGTGCAGGTCAGTGCCCACGAGTGCCCACTGGTCGTCTCCACTCGGTACATCGGCCGCGGCAGTGGGGTCGACGGGCGCTGCCGTGAGCGGCACGAGGTACGAGTGGCTGGGGTCGACGATCGTGAACGGATGCGCATCCCGAGCCGCCCGCAACGCCGCCGCATCACGCACGATGACCTCGCGACGAAACCCGAAGCGGGTCTCGACCTGATCTTCGAGGTCGCGCGCGAACGCGAGCGGGTCACCCGGAGGCACGGCGATGAGATTGCCCGAGGCGATGTAGGTCTGCACCTCGGTGGCTCCGAGCTCGGTAGCCAGCGCGCGCAGCTCGGCCATCGGCAGCTTCGCGGTGCCGCCGACGTTCACGGCCCGAAAGAGAAAGACGTGCGTCACGAGAAGTCCACGAGCTCGATGCGCACGCGCGCCTCGTCACCGGGCGCGATGCCCTCGGCCACACGCACGGCCTTCTTGATCGGCAGCACGTATGCCTGCTGCTTCGAGTCGGGAAACAGACTCGTCAGCCACTCGCTACCGCCGATGCGCACCCGCACCCGCACGCTGCCGAACCCGTTCGTGAGCCCGTGCGTGCGCGCGTCAATCTCATCGCTGATCTCGACCGGAACGGTCACGAAGAACCACGATGCTTTCGCATCCCACTCCCAGAGCTCGGCCGTGAACTCATAGGCCGTGTTGTCTGCTCGGGATGCTGGCACGCGGTCATTCTGCCGCACCGGTCAGACGGGCTCTAGTGCTCGAGCAGCGCCGCGAACGCCGGGGGCTAGGGTTTCTCCCATGACCCAGACGTCTGCAGCGGTCGCCCAGTGACAGCGGCGGTGCTCGACTAATGCGTGCCGTCGTGCAGACGGGATACGGCTGCGCCGAGTCGCTCGAGATTCGCGACGTTGCGCGCCCCGCCGTCGGCGCCGGGCAGGTCGGCGTGCGCGTTCACGCGACGGGCGTCAACGACTCCGACTGGTCGCTGCTGAGCGGCAAGCCGTACTTTGTGCGGCTATTCAGTAAGCCTCGCGGGCGCATCCTCGGCCACGACGTCGCCGGCGAGGTCGTCGAGGTCGGTGCTGAGGTCACCCAGTTCCGCGTGGGCGACCGGGTATTCGGCGACCTCTCCGATGAGGGCTTTGGCGGTTTCGCCGAGTATGTGAGCGTGGCGCAGGAGGAGCTGACGAGCATCCCCGATGCTGTTTCGTTTGTGGATGTCGCTGCCCTCCCCCACGCGGGCAACCTGGCGATGCAGGCGCTCGTGACCGTCGCCGCAATCGAGCCCGGGCAGAGCCTGTTGGTCAATGGCGCCGGAGGTGGCGTCGGGCCACTGATCGCGCAACTCGCGGCGCACTACGGCGTGCACGACACGGTGGGCGTTGACGACGCCACGAAGCAGACCTTCATGCGCGAGGTGGGCTTCGCGCGCACCCTCGACTACCTGCAGGTCGACTTCACCCGCACCGGCGAACAGTTCGATGTGATCGTCGACACTCGACTCACCCGCTCGCCGTTTCGCCTGCCCCGAAGCTTGCGACCGGGCGGCACCTACGTCACCGTCGGCGCCACGACGGCGAAGCTGCTGGGGCTCGCACTCTGGGGTCGACTCGTCAGCCGGGTCACCGGAAAGCGCATCAGGATGCTCTGGCTCAAGCCCAACGGGAGCACCGAGGCCGTGGCAGCCCTCGCCGGGTCGGGCGTGCTGAAGCCCCGCATTGACCAGGTGTTTCCGCTCACGGAAACCGGAGCGGCGCTCGCTCGTTTCGGGGCCGCCACGCATCGCGGCAAGATCGTCGTCGCTGTGGTGGATTCGGCGTAGAACGTCAGGCACCCGCGGCGCTGTGGGCGCTCACGCCACCGAAAGCCCGAGCGTCGAGCGCATGGCCGAGACGAGCTCACGCACTTCGCGCTCGTCTGCCTCAGGGGGCTGGTAGTTGCGGTATCCCAACCGGTACACCGACAGCTGACTCGCCGGCACCAGCTCGACATCCACCGCATCTCCGCGCCGCGATCGGAGAGTAGCGGTGATGGAGGGCCACTGCTCGTAGGTGGGCTCGCGAGTGAGCACCACGTCATCAACCCGCGAGACCTCAATGAACTGGACTGCGACGGCCGAGAAAGAGCGCGGACCGATCGCGAGCCCATGAGGCCCGCACGCCAGAATCGAGACGGTTGCTACGTCAGCTCGATCGAGCCCTTGAATCGCCCGCAGTTTCTCGTCGAGATCGGGCGCGCGACTGATCGCAAGAAACGCGGCGGGCTCGCCGACGAGTTCGGCCAGTGCGTTCTCCGCGGCAACGATGCTCGTGTGCGAAAACTGGCTGCCTTTAGCACCGAGCATCACGACCATGATCGTTGCGCCCATGAGCACAGGGATGAGGACCACCCACAGCACCCGCTGCTCTACCGGAAGGTTCGCGGTGAGATTCATCACCGGCAGCACTGAAACCAGCGCCCCGAGAGTCATCGCAATGAACGGGCGTGCACCGAGCTGGCGCATGGAACCCCACGGCTCCGTCTGCAGTCGCGGCTCAGCCACCGTGCGTCCCTCTCGACATAATTCTCGAACTCTCGTCACAGAATAGGTCGCCAGGCCTCGGTGGTGCCGCCCCCGCTCAGGGGGTGCCGCTGCTGGCCAGCGCCCACCAGAATGGAGCGAGGCTCGGTTTCTTCGCGAGCCAGCACCGGGGGGATGCGTGAGCGAGGCAGGCAGGTCGGCGGGCGTCGAGGCCGCGCGCCTCATCGCGCTCGCGAACGCGCACGACGAGCGGGCGGCCATCGCGCGCGCCGAAGCCGAACGATGGTTGGTCGGCCACCGCACCGAGCGCCAAGTGGCCGGCACGCTCGCGCCGCTGACCGCCTGCGGCTACACCTTCTTGCACGACCGCGGCTGGCCCGGCGCCAGACGCGGCAGCCGCGCCCAGATCGACCACGTGCTCGTGGGGCCGGGCGGCGTCTTCGTCGTTGACACGAAGGGCTGGCGCGACATCACGGTCGCGGGCGGCCGCGTCTATCAGGGCCAAGACGACGTGACCGAGCGCCTCGAAGGCATCGCCGACGTGGGCGTGAGCACCGAGGCGGCGCTCGTCGAGCTGGGGCTCGCTCCGGGTGAAGTGCGTGTGGTCGTGGTGCTCGCGGGTTCCGCGATGGATCCGGTGCCGCTCGCGAGTCTGGGCGGCCTGGTGGTGGTCGGCGAGCGGAGGGCATCCGCCTACATCAACGGCTTCGGCCGGCGGCTGACCGAGCGCCAGCAAAACGCGGTGCTGGGCGCGGTCATGCAGCACTTTCCGGTGCTGGGCGACGAGCCGGTGCCGCTCGATCTGAGTGTTCCCGAGCCGATGCTCGACGAGCCCGTGCTGCTGACCGTCGACGAGGTGGCCGACACGTTTTTGGCCGGGATGCTTGCCGCCCCCATCGAAGAGTGGATGGCCTTTCTGCACCCCGATCAGGCCAAGCTCGTGCGGCGCAGCTTCTCTGGCCCGGCGCGCATTCGCGGCGCGGCGGGAACCGGCAAGACGGTCGTGGGGCTGCATCGGGCGGCGTACCTGGCGCGAGCATCCACGGGGCGCATCGTCGTGACCACGTTCGTCAAGACATTGCCGGCGGTGCTCGGCACGCTGCTGCAGCGGCTCGCTCCCGAGACGGTCGAGCGCGTGGAGTTCACGGGCGTGCACGCCTTCGCGATGCGGGTGCTGCGCGAGCGAGGGCAGCGGGTGACCCTTGACCTGGGCAAGGCGACGCAGGCCTTCAACTACGTCTGGGCAACGACGGGCAAGCGCGGGCCGCTCGGCACGATCGACCCCAACAGCCGCTACTGGGCCGACGAGATCGCCAAGGTCATCAAGGGCCGCGGCCTCACCTCCTTCGAGCAATACGCCGACCTGCCCCGCGCGGGCCGTCGACGCCGGCTGCGCGTCGAGCAGCGGCGAGTGGTGTGGGACTTCTACCTCGCCTACGAAGCCACCCTGCGCGAGCGCGGCCTGCTCGACTTTGAAGACGTCATCTTGCAGGCCGAGGCCTCAGTGCGCGAAACCCCGATGACCGGAGTCGACCACGTCATCATCGACGAGGCGCAAGACCTTTCGTGCGCGATGCTGCGCATGCTGCACGCGATCGTCGGCGACCGCCCCGACGGCCTCACCCTCATCGGCGACGGCCAGCAGACCATCTACCCCGGCGGCTACTCGCTCGCCGAGGCGGGCATCTCGGTCGCCGGCCGCGGAGTCGTGCTCTCGACCAACTACCGCAACACCCGCGAGATCGCCCAGTTCGCCGCCACGATCGTCGAGGGCGACGAGTTCGTCGACCTCGAGGGCGGTCCGGGGCGGGCGGATGCTGCGCTCGACGTTCCCCGCACGGGCCCGTCGCCCGAGCTCGCGTCGTTCTCGTCTGTCGCCGAGCACGATCGGGCGCTCGTGTCGCAGGTGCGCACGCTGGTCGCGTCAGGCGTCGACCTGGGCGACATAGGCGTGCTGACCGCAACGAATCGGGATGCTCTCGCGATGATCACCGCGCTGCGCGCCGCCGACTTCGACACCATCGAGCTCGAGAGCTACGCGGGCGCACCCGCCCCACTCGTGAAGGTCGGAACGGTCAAGCGTGCCAAGGGCCTCGAATTCAAGCAGGTGCTCCTGGCGCGGGTCGACGGCTCGCTGCTCTCCCCCGCGGCTGCCGACCTCGACGAGGGCGCGCTCGAACGGCGCGAGATCGAGCGGCGAGAGTTGTACGTCGGCATGACCCGTGCCCGCGATGGGTTGTGGATTGGAGCGAGCACAGAAGCGTGACCTCCCGTTGAGCCTCAAAGTACACAAAGTACACAATCTGCTATGATGTTGGTATGAACAGTGACAGCGGGTTGAAGCCGTATCTGACGGTGCGTGAGACCGCGCGACTGCTCGGAGTGCACGAGAACACCGTCCGGAACTGGGTAGCAGCAGGCACGCTCGTCTCCGCTCGCCCGCCTGGTGCGGCGGCACACCGCTTCGCGCGCGACGAGGTCGAGCGACTTCAGAAGAAGCGTGGGGAATCAGTCGCGTCAATCGCGCCCATCATGCGGTCGAGTGGGGAGCTCGTTACCGCCATTCAGTTGGATGGGTGGGCGGCAACTGACGAAGCCAAAGGCACCTTCCCAGAACTCATGCGTCGACTGCTGGCCGTTACGCCCGGCATTTCTAACGTCGACATTCGAACTCAGGAGGGCATCGCCGCCCCAAATTGGGACGGTGAGGCGACATCTGCGGGCAGCACTTACCTTCCCGCTGGTGAACTCCGCTTCGAATTCGGTACCGGGAGTAACCCCAAGGGCAAGGCACAAAGCGATTATGACAAACGCGCAGGGGCACTTCCGCAGGGGGCAGCCTCGATCTTCATCTTCGCGACGCCCCGCAGCTGGGCGGGTGGTAAGGCGTGGGCTGCCGACCGAGCTAAAGAGCACAAGTTCGCAGGCGTCAAAGCGATCGACGCTCACGTGCTCGAAGGATGGCTTCAGGCTTCCCCTTCGGTGCACTACTGGATTTCCGAGCGGCTTGGTCTCCGGCCGCGCGATGCGCAAACTATCGAGCGGTGGTGGAACTCCTTCAGCGGTCGCACGACTGTGGCGCTCCCCTCAACCTTTGTCGCAGCCGGAAGAGACGCTGAGGTCGAAGAGATACGCAATATCCTGACCGGCGCCGGGCAGGGTGATGAAGTCATCACGATTCGCGCGCCGTGGCGTGACGAAGCGCTCGCGTTCCTACATGCCGCCCTCGAGACCGAGGCGGACCTCCGTTACCGCACCGTCCTCGTTGCGGACGAGAGCGCCTGGCATCGCTTGGCTGAGTCCACCGTGCCACTCGTTCTAGTTCCCATCTTTGAAGGAGAGCCCGACCTGTATGCGGCGACCGAGAACAGCCATCGAGTCGTCCTCCTCGCCCATGCCGACGACGTCGTACGTCACGGCAAGACGGTCAATCTGAAGAAGATCGACC
The DNA here is from genome assembly GCA_943371805.1 of Pseudomonas synxantha. GTDB lineage: Bacteria > Actinomycetota > Actinomycetes > Actinomycetales > Microbacteriaceae > Microcella. The sequence continues at coordinate 17,959 of CALRWH020000038.1, forward strand.
GCCTTGCCGCTCGAGAGGCACTCAAAGATGTGGTCGGTGACTCCGGACAAGCGGAAGCGATGGTCGCTCTCGGCCGACGGAGCTTCGCGGCACTCGTCCGGCATATCGCCCGTGCACCACGATTCCGGACCCCAGACTGGGTACGCGACGCGAAGCAGGCGACCGTTCTCGCTCCACTGGTCTTGGCGGGATCGTGGAGTATTCGCGACGGAGACGTCAAGGCCATAGAAAAGCTGAGTGGTAGCTCACTCGACAGTATTGAGCGACTTCTGAGAAGCCTGGCGAGCGGGCCTGACGCGCCGTTCGTCCGCTCAGGTGGCGTCTGGCGCCTGACCTCGCCCACAGAAGCGGCATTGCTGCTGTTACCCAAACTGACCGCCAACGACCTGGTGCGCTGGCGCGAGGTCGTATCTGAAGTTCTCCTTGATCCGGACCCATACCAGGGGATGGACACGGTTGAGCGATTGAGCGCCAGCGCCAGCGGCACCGTCCCTACGTATTCTGAGCTTCTCAAAGAGGGACTCGCAGAGGGTCTTGCCCTGGCGGCCGCGAGTGATTCCGAACTCCCGCCGGAGCTCCAAATGCAAGATCAGGTGGACTTCGTGGTCCACAACTTGCTCGAGTCTGCGAACGCGGACC
>CALRWH020000039.1:0-17994 GCA_943371805.1 Pseudomonas synxantha
GTGCAGCATCCCGAGCGCGTCGAACGGCTCGCCATTCTCGCGGCGCCACCGATCTCGAGCGCCGACCAAATCGCGCTGAACTCGGTGCAACTCGAGGCGATTCGCATGGACCCGCTGTTTCGCGACGGCGACTACTACGACGAACCCGAAGGCCCCTTTCGCGGACTCGCTCTCGCGCGCCGCATGGCGCTGCTCAATTACCGCTCGCCGAGCGAGCTCAACGAGCGATTCGAGCGGTCGTGGCAAGGGGTGCTCGACCCTCTGGGCAAGGGCGGCCGATTCGCGGTCGAGAGCTACCTCGACTTTCACGGCAACAAGTTCACTCGTCGTTTCGATGCGAACAGCTACGTGACCCTCGTTGAAGCCATGAACTCGCACGACATCACGCGCGGGCGCGGCACGCTTGCCCAGTCGCTCAGCGTTGTCACCGCACGCACGCTCGTGCTCGGTATCGACAGCGACCGACTGTTTCCGGTTGAACAACAGCAGGCGCTCGCTGCGGCGCTGCCCGCGACGATTCATGGCCCCGAAGCGGTCGTGATCTCATCATCGTTCGGGCACGACGCTTTCTTGATCGAAGACGACCTCGTCGGCCCGCACCTTGCCGCATTGCTCGCCGACTGACGCCGACGTGCTCATGACCTCGCGCAGCGTTCACCGCATGATTGCCGCGCTCCTCATCGTGGCGACGATGGTGCCGGTCACGGGATGCACACCCACCGCTTCCCCGGCGCTGGGCCCCTCCGGAGCGGCGGCCACGGCCGCCGAGCTCGCCGTCACGGCCGACGTCTATCGCACGCGCATCGATCCGTCGCGCGGAGCCATCCAGCTCTCGGTGCGCAACGACGCGGAGGCTCCCCTCACGGTGGTCGTTGCCGCGCTCGAGTCTCCTGCCCTGTCGACGCCGATCTCACTCGAGCGCACGATCGTTATCGGCGTCGGCCTCACGCGTGACCTACCACTGACTCTGTCGCCTGCGGCGTGCCCCGTTCGCTCAACGGCGCCGCCCGAGGCCGTGCTGACAGTCATGCTCGCCGATGGCAGCAACACTGACGTGCGCGTGCCGACGACCGACCGGCTGGGCCAGTGGGCCGCGTGGATCGAGGCCGAGTGTTTTGCCGCCGCCGTTGCTCATCGAGCGACTCTTGATGTGGAGCACGACCCGTCGCGCGACGATGGCGCACTGATCGGGCTTCGGCTCACGGCCGACCGAATCGACTCTGGACTGGAGCTCGTCTCGATCGGCGACACCGTGCTCTTTGGGCTGGTCAGTGGGGCAGACGGCGCTCGCGTCACGAGCATGCCGCTCGTTGTGAGTAGTGACTCGGGCGGCGGCGCGGGTGCCGTGAGCATCCCCCTCGTGATCACGCCCGCGCGCTGTGATGCACACGCTCTCGCCGACGACAAGCAGGGCACGCTCTTCGTCGTGGAGGTGCTGCTCGATGGTGCACCCGGCTCGATCACGATCGTCGCCAACTCAGAGACCCGAGCGGCGCTCTACGACGCGTACACGCGCGCGTGCGGATTGTGATGAATGAGCCCCGTTCGGGTGACAGACTGAGCGTGTGGAGCTGATCGAGAAGGAGCGCCGCCGCCTGCTACAGTCGGCCGCCCGCGCCTTCGGCCTCACCGGGGTCGTGCTGTCGGCCATCTGCTTGGCCCTGCCGGGGGTTGTCGACCCCGATCTCTTGCCCTCGGTCATGATCATTCTCGCTGGCCACGCGGGCGCTCTCGTTATGGTGGGCCGCAGCAGCAACATCGCCTGGATCGTGCTCTCGATCGTGCTCGGTTGCGGTGCCCTCGCCGTCGCACAGCTGCCGTGGGGGCAGTCGACCTCGATCGCTTTGCCGATCTCTCTTGCACCGCTCGGTGCTGCCGGGCTCGGCGCTGTCGGCATGGTGCTGAGTGAAAGCACCGGTCGCTGGTTGCTGTGGGCGGGCGGCGCACTGGCCAGCAGCGTGCTCGTGGCGAGCGCCGGACCGACGACCGCGTTCATTTCGACCCCGGCGATCGCCACTCTTGCCGGCTGGGTCATCACGCTCATCATCGGCTTGTGGGTGACGGTCGGTGTGCAACGGGCGGTGCGTCGCATCGAAAACATCGGGCGCGCGCATCACCTCGAACGCCAAGCGAGTGAAACCGAAGCACAACGTCGCCAAAGTGCTCGGCTGTTGCACGACACCGTGCTTGCCACGCTGACCTTGCTCGCCCATTCAGGGGTCGGCGTGAGCGAAGATGCCTTGCGGCAGCAAGCCCGCGAAGACGCGCGACTGCTCCGTCAACTGCGACTCGGCTCGACGCCCATGCCGCAGTTCTCGGGGGTCTACAGTCTTGAGCCCGTTGCCGAGACGCCCCTTGGCACGACCCTCGAGTCGGTCAAGCAGCGTTTCTTGCGCATGGGCCTCACGGTGCGGTGGCATGGCAGCGGGCAGGTGCTGTTGCCGAGCGAGGTTCTCGACGCCTTCTTACTCGCCCTCGCCGAGTGCCTCGAAAACGTTCGCCGGCACGCGGGAGTCGAAGAGGCCGACGTCACGATCACTCAGGGCGACGACGTGCTGCGGGCCGTCGTGACCGATGCGGGTGTCGGCTTCGACCCGAGCGAAGTGACCGATGAGCGTCTGGGCTTCACCGAATCGGTCGTCGCCCGATTGCACGACGTCGGCGGAAGCGCTCGACTGTTCTCGACTCCCGGAGCGGGCACCACGGTGATTCTGGAGGTGCCGCGATGAGGCACCGCGTGAACAGAGCCGAGGTGCCGCGATGAGCACCAAGTACACCCCGCCCGACGAAACCACGCTCGGTGGCCTCGTTCGACCCGCGGGCGCCCGATCTTCGACCCGACGCGGCACCCCAACGTCGACGCACGCTTCCGCTCTCGGTTCGGGGTTCTTGGGCCTCGGCCTCGGCATCATCGCAGCCCTGCAGTCGATGCTCGGCATTTCGGTGTTCTTGCTGCGAGCCGACGTCTACCCCTCGCTCTTGCCCGTCGCGACCGCGTGGCTGCTGCTCATGGTCACCTTTCTCGGCCTGACCATCACGATCTCGGCGAGCGGTGAACGCTTGCCCGATTGGCTCTACGGCGTCTTTCTCGCCGCCCTGGGTGCCGTGGTGTGGCTCGACTTCGTCGCGATCGCTCCGCTCGGCGACATCGGCCGCAACGCCACCGCATCGGTCTCAGCGGGATTTGTGTTGCTCATCATCGTGACGCTCCGGTCACGCTGGGAGGTCATGCTCGCCGCCTCGGCACTCGGCGTGGCGTTCATCGTCGCGATTCTCGTGTCGACTCCCCTCACTCCCGCCACCCTCCCCTCGCAGATCGTCACGGTCGCTCTCGCCGTCGGCCCCGGAATCACGGGCGTTCTGCTCGTGAGCGGCTTTGAACGGATGCTCAAACGCGAGCTCGACCGCGTGCTCGTGCAATCCACCGTCACCGCGCCGCGGCTCGCGGTCGGCATGCTCGCGAGCGAAGAGCTCGAGCGGCTCGACCTCGACGCCGAAGAGTTGCTCGAGGCCGTGGCGACGGGTGAGGCGCCACTGCCCCTGCCTGCGCTGTACTCGTCTCGAGCATCCACTCTCGCGACCGAACTCCGCTTGCATCTCATCGAGGGTCGGCGCGAGACGTGGCTGTTCCACGCCGTGACCGAATCAGAGCATCTCGGTCGACGCGTCACCGTGAGCGACCCGGGCACGCTTGCTGGCCTCCTCGATGACGTTCAGCGCGACTCGCTCCTCGCCGCGCTGTGGCTGCTCGCGGCCGACCCTGCGGGCGTGTCTCCAACGCGTACGGTGACGGTTGCCCTCGGCCCGCTCGACCCGAATCGCACGGCGGGAGCCGGTCGACTCGTGATTCCCCTGCGCATCGAGGTATCAGGACTGAAACGTAATCGTGTTGACCCCGGTGTGTGGGAGGCCCTCGACCGGGTCGGGCGATACAGTGACAGCACGACGACCAATTCCGTCGTGATCGAGGTCGATTGCACGGTCGAAAACCCCGTCGACGCCGGTCGTGTTCAGTGAATCGAACGAAAGAGCAGGAGTGACCGCGATGCCGCACACGTCACCCATTCGACTAGCCCTCGTTGACGATCACCGCATGCTGCTCGGTGCGCTGACCGAGTGGATTCGCCAGGCTGCCGACGACATTGAAATGGTCGCCGCTGTTGCCACGTGGCCTGACCTGCTTTCGCACCCCGCCTTTCCGGTCGACGTGGTGTTGCTCGACCTCGACCTGAAAGACAACATCCCGGTCTCGCTCAAGATTCAGACGCTCAAGTCGATGACGGTTCCCGTCGTGCTCATGAGTACCTACAGCGAGCCCAACGTCGTGCGCGAGGCCCTCAATGCCGGCGCGCTCGGCTACCTCGTCAAGAGCGAAGACGCCGGCATGATCGTCGAAGCCATTCGCGCGGCGAAGAACGGCGAGTCGTTTATCTCGGCCGAACTCGACCTCGCCCTCAACGCCGCCGACGTCGGAGGCTCACCGCGCTTGAGTGCGCAAGAGCGTCGCGTCATGGCTCTGTATGGTGCGGGCGAGCCCGTCAAGACCGTGGCGTACCAACTCGGCATCTCTGAAGAGACCGCCAAGAGCTACCTCAAGCGCATCCGCGAGAAGTACCGCATCGCGGGCATCGACGTGGGTACGAAGGTCGCCTTGCGCAAGCAAGCCCTTACCGACGGCATCTTGGTGGATGCTCCCGGCGGGGGCGGCGGGCTCTAACTCGCTCGGCTCGCCTCGGCGCGCGACGTGCCCCGCCGTTCGAGCGCCACGCTCACGACGGCGAGCACGGTACCACCGACGGCGAGCAGCAATCCCACCCACGCGGGCGTCAGGTAGCCCCAGCCTGTGGCCACCACGAGTCCGCCCAGAAACGCGCCGAGAGCGTTGCCGACATTGAGGGCCGCGTGGTTGAGGGCCGCGGCGAGCGTTTGAGACTTGCCCGCCACATCCATCAATCTCGTCTGCACGACGGGCGAGATGATCGACGCCGTGAAGCCCACCAAGAACGTTCCCGCGATGAGGCCGACAGGATGCCCGCCCGTGAACCCGAGCAGGGCCAATGCGCTGATGAGGCCCGCGAAGCCGACGAACATGGCCCGCGTGGTACCGGCGTCGGCCAAGCGCCCGCCGATGATGTTGCCCACTGTCATGCCGATGCCCGTGCTCGCGAGCACCCACGGAACGGCCCCAGCAGGCATGCCTGCCGAGTCGATGACCATGGGCGCGATGTAGCTATAGACGGCGAAGAAGCCGCCGAAGCCGATCGCGCCGACCGCCACAGCAACCCAGACCTGAAGGCTGCGGAAAGCGGCGAGCTCGGTGCGCACGGTCGAGTTGGCGTCGCCTGGTTGCCAGGGCACGAGGATGCGCACGGCAACGAAGGTGGCGGCAAACAACGCGGCCACGAGCAGGTAGGCGGCACGCCAGCCCGAGGCTTGGCCTACAGCTGTGATGATCGGCACACCGATCACCGTGGCGATCGTGAGCCCACTCAGAACGAGCGCGACGCCCTGGCCGCGCTTGCCCGGCCCCATGAGGCTCGCCGCGACAAGCGCTGCGACGCCGAAGTAGGCGCCGTGCGGAAGGCCCGAAATGAAGCGCGCGGCGATAACGAGCTCGAACGTCGGCAGGGTGGCCGAGGCGACGGTGCCGATCGTGAAGGCGGCAGCGAGCCACAACAGCAAGCGTCGGCGCGGCATGCGGCCTGCAAAGGCGGCGATCGTCGGTGCACCCACGACGACCCCGAGCGCATAGGCCGTGATGACCCAGCCCGACTGACCGATCGCCTCTTCAGAGTTGGCGGCATAGAGTCCGGGCAGCAGGTCGCGCGCGATCTCGGGCAACAGGCCCATCGCCACGAACTCGGTTGACCCGATGCCAAAGCCACCGAGGGCAAGTGCGAGCAGCGCGGCGTACACCCGGCCGCGGCTCATCGGACGGCGCTCGGCGCCCCCGTGAGCGCGGCGATGCGCCTCATCGTGCTCGCGCTGTTGGCGCGCGTGGGCAGCGGCCGTGGCCTCATCGATGATGGGAACACTCGCGGTCGAGACGGTCACGCGGTCTCCCCGTGCTGCGCCTCGAGAGCGGCCTCGAGTCTCTGCACTTTGCCGTCGAGCTCGCCCGTGTGACCGGGGCGATAGTCGGCCTTGAGCACGAGAGACACGCGCGTGCCGTGTTCGGCTACGGCGAGGGTGGCGCGCTTGACGACATCCATCACCTCGTCCCACTCCCCCTCGATCTCGGTGAACATCGACGAGGTGCGGTTGGGCAGGCCCGATTCGCGCACGATGCGCACGGCGGCCGCGACGGCGTCGTGCACCGAGTCTGTCGATGAGCCGCCCGACGGGGCGACCGAGAATGCGACGATCATGAGGATGCTCCTTGAGAGGCAGGCAGCGCGGTGGTGGGCTCGAGCTCACGCGGTCGGCGACACAGCGCAACGAGCTGCCACACTGCCCAGCCGAGCAGCGTGACGTACAGCAGGTTACGCGCCGTCAACACCGTGAGCATGAACGGGTTGAGCGAGAGCAGTGACGCATAGAGCACGGGGTAGACAACTTGCGTGAGCGTTGCCGTCACGAGCGCAAGGATGGCCGGCACTCGAAACGAGATGCCGCCCCAGCGCTGCCACGCGAGGCCCAGCACGATGGGCACGGCGATCCAGGTGGCGAACTGCGGCGAACCCACTTTGTTGACGGTGATGAGCGCCATGACCATGGCGAGAGACAGCACCGGAAAGAGCTCAACCTCGTCGACCCCGCGCCGCATCGCCAGGAGGCCGAGCGACACGATGGCAAGTACGACGAGCGCGAGCACGGGAGTCATGAGATCGGCGGCGAGTTGTGAACCTTCGCCAAAGACTTGCCAGGTCAAGATGCCCTGGTCGTAGTAGACGCGCGCCGCCCACTCGCCCGCGGCGGCCGCCCACAGCCACACGGTCGACACGAGCGATTCCACTTGCAGGCCGCGCCCGGTTTGCTCGGTAATGGGCGTGAGCAAAGCAGAGGCACCCCCGAGGGCGAGACCCGCGGCCACCACCAGCATCGTCACGGTCACGGCCGAGAGCATCACCGCGCCTCGGTTGCGAAGCGCGACGAGCGCGGCGAGCAGCAGGCCCGCGGGCCAGATCTTGATCCAGGCGCCGACCGCGAGAAGGGCACCGCCCCACTTCGGATGATCGGCGATGAGCATGACGGCCACCATTGCCACCGGCACCGTGATGGCGTCGATGCGGCCGAGAGCAATCGGGCCGACCAACACGAGAAAGAGCATCCACCACCAGGCGACGACAGCGCGGCGAGCGCGCTCTTCGACACCAATGATCGAGATGAGGGCGACGGCGTTGAGAGCCATCACGATCGTCAGCCATGTCGTGCCGTACAGCGCCGGGCCGAACACATAGGCAGCAAGCATGGGCACGAGCGCGAGCAGCGGGTAGACCCACGAGGTGTCGATGCCGACCCACTGGTCGGCGAGCACGCCGCGCTCAACCCAGAACAGATAGACGTAGGTCACGTCGCCCATCGGGAGCCCCGGGCCGTACAGATTGAGGTAGCCCAACCACAGATGCACGGCCGCGAAAGCGATCCAGAGACTCACCGCGCTGCCAGCAGCCGTGATCGCGATGCGCCGAAGCCGCGCGAGGCGGTCGACGAGAAGCGGCATGACATCGAGCGTACTGCGATGGATGCTCGCGCTCAGTCGCCCCGCCCCCGCAGCAGCGCGGCCATCGTCGCGGGCACCGCGGCACACACGTCGAGCACGGTCACGGGCCCTCCGGCCGAGGCCCGCTGTGCGGCGAGCCCATGCACGACGGCCGCGGCGGCGCCGAGGCGAGCGAGGTGGGCGGGATCCAGGGTGCCGACGGCCGCGTGCGTCGCCACCAGGGCGCCGAGAATGCCGGCGAGGGCATCCCCCGCTCCGGCGGTTGCCAGCCACGGTGTGGCCGAGCGCGCGACGAGCAGTTGGCCGCCGGGCGCGGCGACGTGCGTGGCGTATCCCTTGAGCAGCACGGCCACGCCGAGCTGATCGGCGGCGGCGCGTGCGGCGCGCTCGGGGTCGGCGAGAACGGTCGCGGGGTCGCCCCCCGTAAGCCGAGCGAGCTCACGCGCGTGCGGCGTGATGATGACGGGGCCGAGCGCCAAGCCAAGAGCGTCGAGGGCTCCGGCATCGACGACGAGCGGTTGGCCGCTCGCGAAGGCCGCGCGCAGGCGCTCAGCCGCCGCGGCGTCGGGGCCGTCGTCGATTCGCGCGGCGCCCACATCCATGCCTGATCCCAGCACCCACGCCTGCACGCGACCGGGGGCGGTCACCGCCTCGGGGCGACGCTGCAGCACAAGGTCGGCGGCCCGCTCCGGGCCGAGGTAGCGCACCATGCCGAGTCCGGTGCGCAGCGCAGCCTCGACGCCGAGCACCGCAGCGCCCGGGTAACGCGTCGAGCCCGTGACCAGGCCGAGCACTCCGCGCGAATACTTGTCGTCGTGCGGGCCGGGAACGCGCAGCAGCGCCGCGACCTCGGCCGTAGAGATGGTGCGCGACTCGCTCACGCGGTCACTGTAGCCCCGCCATCCGTGGCCCGCACGGAATACACCCGGGCGACATGGGCTTGACTGGAGTGTGACCTCCGCGCTCTTCTCCCCCATGACCATCCGCTCGCTGACTCTGCGCAACCGGCTGTGGGTGTCGCCGCTGTGCCAGTACTCGGTCACGGCCGCCGACGGCGTGCCCACCGACTGGCACCTCGTGCACCTCGGGTCGTTCGCCCGCGGCGGCGCCGGCATGGTCATGGCAGAGGCCACCGGCGTCACGGCTGAAGGACGCATCAGCCCGCACGACACGGGCATCTACACCGACGCTCAGGCTGCCGCGTGGTCGCGCGTCGTTGACTTCATTCACTCGCAAGGCGCCGCGGCGGGCATCCAGTTGGCGCATGCCGGCCGTAAGGCCTCGGTCTTTCCGGAATGGGGCCCGCTGGCCAATGGCACTACCGGCACGGGAACCGTGCCGATCGACCAGGGCGGCTGGCAGACGGTGTCAGCCTCGGCTGTTGCCTTCGAGGGATACGCCGAGCCTGTCGCGCTCGATGCCGCCGGCATTCAGGATGTGGTGGTCGCCTTCGTCGAGGCGGCTCGCCGCAGCGTCGCCGCGGGCTTCGATCTCGTCGAGATCCATGCGGCGCATGGCTACTTGCTCCACCAGTTCCTCTCGCCTTTGTCGAATCGACGCAACGACGAGTGGGGCGGAAGTCTCGAGAACCGCGCGCGGCTGCTGCTCGATATCGTGCGCGCTGTGCGCGCGGTCGTCGACGTGCCGATTCTCGTGCGCTTCTCGGCCACCGACTGGGTCGACGACGAGTGGCTGGCCGCCCACGGTCACGCGAATGACGGCGTGGCGGGCTGGAACGAGCACGACACCGCGATTGTCGCCGCCTGGGCACGTGACGCCGGCGCCGACCTGTTCGACATCTCGTCGGGTGGTCTCGTGCGCGCGCGAATCGAGACGGGCCCCGGCTATCAGGTTCCGTTCGCCGAAACGGTGCGCCGCGAGGGCAACGTGCCCGTCAACGCCGTTGGGCTCATCACCGACGCCGCGCAAGCTGAAGCGATCATCGCCACGGGCCAGGCTGACGCCGTCATGATGGGCCGCGAGTTCATGCGCGACCCGCATGCTCCCCTGCGCTTCGCGCGCGAACTCGGTGCCGAACTCGCCGGTGCGCCGGTCGGCACGCCGCCGCAGTACCTGCGGGCGTACCGCTAACCGACGCTCGACGACCCGGCGAACCGGGTCGTCGAGCGCTCTGCTAGATCGTGGGGGCGCAGTCGTAGTAGTACACCCACGCCTTTTCGGCGTTGATGATCTCGACCTTGAAGCCGATCGGGCCGGTCGCCGCCGGCGGAGCCGGGGGCGATGACGGCGAGCCGCCACTGCGGTACCAGTACCCGTTGCCGATCTTCGCGCCGCAACCGTCGTACCAGGGCACCACGCTGTGCGCAGCGATGACAGCCGCTGACGCCTCTGCCTTGGTGTACCAACCCGTCGTGTCCACCGGCGGCTTATCGGTCTTCTCGGGCTGCGGTTTGGTCGGAGGCTTCGACTCGGTGACAGGCTTGCTGTTCTCCGCCTCTTGAGCGGCGACGGCCGCCTGGTGTGATGACTCGGCTGAGGTCAGCGCGGCGGCGAGAGCTGCGAGCGCGTCAGCGGTGCTCTTGCCGCCCGATCCCGCAGAAGCGAGCGCCGACAGCGCGGCGGTGACCTTCTGGCGAATCTGCTCGCCCGCGAGGCTTGCCGCGGCGAGTCGAGCCTCTGCCGCTGACGCGGCGAGCGAGGCCATGTTCTCGAGACCACCCTGGGCTTCGGCGATCGCCGCCTCAATCGCGTCGATCTGTTCTTGAAGCTCTTCCGTCGATTCCGACGTCTTCGCCGCGGCAAGGGTGAGCGACAGATACTCGGCGAGACGGTTCGCCTCGTCGATCGCAGCTTGGTCGACCAGCCCCGTGCCGACGACGAGGGATGCGCGCAGGTCTTTCACGAGCGCGTTACCCGAGGCGATCACATCGTTGTGCTTCGTCACCGCGGTCTTGTAGGCGGCAGCGGCGATTCGGTCTGCCTCTGCCTGTTCGGCCGCAGCCACCTGGAGCGACACAACAGTCGCGCTTGCTGCTCCGCCCCCGAGCACGAGCGCGCCGGCAACCGCGAGAGCGATCGTGAGCTTGGTGCGATTTCCCCACCAACGGGTTCGCGTGGTCTGTTCTTCGATCGACATTGACTCTCCCCCTCGAACGAACCCTCCCCGACTCACAAGGAAGGTTCCCTCAAGAGTACCGGCGAGCAACGCTCGGGGCTAGTGCCCGCTACCGCCCACCGCGCTGCGTCGCGTCTTGCACCTCGCCCACGAGCTCTTCGATGATGTCTTCCAAGAACAGCACGCCGGTCGTCACACCCTCGGCATCGACGGCGCGGGCGACGTGTGCGCCCGAGCGGCGCATGACCGCGAGAGCGTCTTCGAGGTCTGCCGAGGCGAGAATCGACACGAGGCGGCGGATGCGCTTGGGCGGAACGGGGTCGTCGAGCTCGTCGTCGGGCAGGTCGATGACGTCTTTCAAGTGCAGGTAGCCCGACGGCTCACCCGACTCGTCGATCAGCACGTAACGGCTGAACCCGCGCTGGGCAACCGCGCGCTCGACGTCGAGAGCACTCGCGTCGTCGGGTAGCGAGGTGAGGGCATCCATCGGCACAGCGATATCGCTCACGACCTTGGTCGTGAACTCGAACGCCGCGGCCAAGGCGCCGGTCGTGTCGTCGAGCACGCCCTCGCGCGTCGAGTTGCGCACGATCGTCTCAACCTGCTCAAGCGTGAAGGCGCTCTCGGCTTCGTTCTTGGGGTCGACGCGGAACAAGCGCAGCACGCCATTCGCGATCGCATTGAGGGCACGGATGACCGGCGACAGAATGCGCGACACCAACACGAGCGGCGGCGCGAGCAAGAGCACCGCGCGCGTCGGCAGCGAGAACGAGAGGTTCTTCGGCACCATCTCGCCGAACACCACGTGCAGGTAGGTGACGATGAGCAGCGCGATCGTGAAGGCGATGCCGGCGATCCACTCGGCACTCAGCCCCGTGAGCCCCAGCGGAATCTCGAACAAGTGCTTGATGGCCGGCTCAGAGACGTTGAGGATCAGCAGCGAACACACCGTGATGCCCAGCTGGCACGTGGCGAGCATGAGCGTCGCGTGCTCCATGGCCCACAGCGAGGTTTTCGCAGCGCGCGAGCCAGCCTCGGCGCGCGGCTCGATCTGCGAACGCTTGGCGGCGATGACCGCGAACTCAGCGCCGACGAAAAAGGCGTTGCCGGCCAAGAGCACGACGAGCCACGCGATGCCCCACCAGTCTGCTTCGGTCATCGGGGCTCACCTCCCGCGGTCGCGGTGCTCGGCAGCGTGATTTCGCCTGTGGCGAGGGGGGTGAAGCGCACGCGGTCGATGCGGCGGCCATCCAATCGTTCAATGCGGAACGTGCCTGACGCGATCTCGACCGTGTCGCCTACTTCGGGCAGCCGGCCAAGCTCGGCCATCAAGAAGCCACCCACGGTTTCCCACGGGCCGTCGTCGGGCACCGTGACGCCCGCGCGGTCAGCGAGTTCGTCGGGGCGAAGGATGCCCGGGAAGGTCAGCCAGTTGCGCGAGCGCACGACGTCGACGCGGGCACGGTCGTGCTCGTCGCTCACCTCCCCCACGAGCTCTTCGACGAGGTCTTCGAGAGTGGCGACTCCGGCGGTTCCGCCGTATTCGTCAACGACGATCGCCATTTGGTAGCCGCGACCGCGCAGTTCTGCCAGCAAGGTGTCGAGCATCATCGTCTCAGGCACGCGCAGCGCCTCGCTCTGCAGAGCAGACGCGGGCACCTCGGCCCGGCGATCGCGCGGCACGGCCACGGCCTGCTTGACGTGCACGATGCCGACGATGTCGTCGATCGACTCGTCCATGACCGGGAACCGCGAGTGACCCGTCGTGCGCGCGAGGTCAATGACCGACTGCGCGCTATCGCCACGCTCAACGGCGGCGACGCGCGGGCGGGGGGTCATGACGTCTTGCGCGGTGTGCTGCGAGAACGCGAGCGTGCGCGAGAGCAGAGTGGCCGTGTCGTTGTCGAGACGGCCCTGGCTCGCCGAGCGGCGCACGAGTGACGCAAGCTCTTCGGCCGTGCGGGCGCCACTGAGCTCTTCTTTGGGCTCAACCCCCATCGACCGCAGAATCGCGTTGGCCGAGCCGTTGAGCACCGCGATCGCGGGCCGAAAGACCGTCGTGAACGCCCACTGAAACGGAACCACGACTTTGGCGGTCTGACGCGGGAGGCTTAACGCGAAGTTCTTCGGAACGAGCTCGCCCACGATCATCGACAGCAGGGTGGCGAGCACGATCGCGATGATCGAGCCGATGATGGGCACAGCGCCCTCGGGCAACCCGATCGCGCGTAATGGGTCAGCGAGCATGCTTGAGATCGCGGGCTCCATGAGAAAACCCGTGAGCAGCGTCGTGAGGGTGATGCCCAACTGTGCGCTCGAGAGGTGCGTCGACGTGATCTTGAGCGCCGCGATGGTGGGTCCGAGACGCTTCTCGCCGCGCGCTTGCCGCGCTTCGAGCTCAGAGCGATCGAGATTGACGAGCGAGAATTCGCTCGCCACAAAGAATCCGGTGCCGATGGTCAGCAGCAGGCCGGCGAGCAGCGAGATCCACTCAGCGCTCACGGCGGCCCCCGATCATCGGCGAGGGTCTATGGCTGGGTTCGTCAGGGGCGGGCGAACGGCCCGTACTAGGAGGCTCCATAACAGCCCCACTATACGGTGCCGAGGCGCGCAACCGCCCGCGAGGTCACCACGAAACCGGCAGCGCCTTACCTTCGTCGTACCCGGCGGCCGACTGCGTGCCGACGACGGCGCGCTCGTGGAACTCGGGCAACGTGGATGCCCCCGCATACGTCATCGACGACCGCAGCCCCGACGTGATCATGTCGAGCAGGTCATCGAGCGAGGGCCGCTCGGGGTCGAGATAGATGCGCGAGCTCGAGATGCCTTCGGCAAACAAGCGTTTGCGCGCGCGCTCGAAGGCGTCGAGCCGCTGAAACCGCTGCTCGACGGCCTTCGTGGATGCCATGCCCCAGCTGCTCTTGAACCAGCGCCCGTGCTCGTCGCTCTCGAGTTCGCCGGGCGCTTCGAGCGTGCCGGCAAACCACGAGCCGACCATGACGGCCGACGCCCCCGCGGCGAGCGCGAGGGCAACATCACGCGGGTAGCGCACTCCCCCATCGGCCCAGACGTGCGCGCCGAACTCGCGGGCGGCCGCCGCGGTGTCGAGCACGGCCGAAAACTGCGGGCGCCCCACGGCCGTCATCATGCGCGTTGTACACATCGCCCCCGGGCCCACTCCCACCTTGAGCACGTGCGCCCCCGCCTCAACGAGATCGCGCACACCCTCGGCCGTCACGACGTTGCCCGCGACGATAGGCACCCCGAGCCCCGCGGCGGCAACCGCGCGCACGGCGGCCGCGGCTTGGTCCTGATGTCCGTGGGCGGTGTCGATCACGATGACGTCGGCGCCGGCAGCAACGAGCGCCGCCGCCCGCGCGGCCGCGTCACCCGTGACGCCGACGGCTGCGGCGACGCGCAGGCGGCCGTGGGTATCCACTGCGGGCGGGTAGATCGTGGCCCGCACGGCGCTCCGCGCACTGAGCGAACCGACAATGCGCCCCTCGTGGCGAACGGCCACGGCGTCGACGCCCGCCGCTTCAATGAGATCGAAGGCCGCGCGTGCGTCGGTCAGGTCATCGTCGATCGCCGGAACGCTCGACACCACGAGATCGCCGATGACCGAGTCAGGCAACGCGTGCCGCAGCGCGCTCGCCGGGATGCTGCGCTCGGGCACCCCGTCGGCGTCAACAATCGTCAGCAGCGCTCCCGGCACGTCAGCGACGAGGGCCCGCGCGGCCGCGATGATGTGTCTCGGCCCGACGAGCACGAGCGGATCGAGCAAGGTCGATGCACTCTTGACGGCAGCGATGTCGGCGGCCAGTTGCTCGGCAGCACCGTCTTGCGGCAGCACGGCCAGGCCGCCACGGCGCGCGAGAGCGGCAGCCAACCGTGGCCCCGTGACCGAGGTCATGTTGGCGGCAACGATCGGAATGCGCAGGCCGGTCGGGTCATCGGCGCTCAGGTCGACGCCGAGTCGGCTTCCTACCGCCGAATGCTGCGGCATGAGGAAGACGTCACTGTAGGTGAGGTCGTGGGTCGGAAGCTCGCGGAAGAATCGCACGAATTAACGCTAGTCGTGCCGTTGGCAGGTGAAACCCGCGCGCAGGAACGGTTAAGCTTGTGCGGGCGGTGCCAGCGAAGGCTCCGCCGGTGCCAACCCAATCGATGTGAAGCGAAAGTGGGCGGTCGGCTGTGTCAAGCCAAGTGACCGGAGTCGGCCCTGACGGCAACGCCGCGGGCGAATTCGGAGCCAACGAGTGGCTCGTTGACGAACTGTACGAGAAGTACCAGAACGACAAGAACGCGGTCGACCCTTCGTGGTGGCCCATTCTCGAGAAATACCACCAGTCGACGGTCGCGGGGGCTGCCCCCGAAGCTGCCGCTGAGTCCGCGCCCGAGACGGCACCGACTACCGCTGCGCCCGCAACCGGCAGCCACCCCGTCGCGCGCACCACGTCGATGGCACCCCAGCCGACGCCCATTCCGGCGCAGGCGCCCGCGTCGGTCGCTCCCCCCACGCACGTCGACGCTGACGGCGACGGCCAGCTCGACGACATCGTCACGCCTCTCAAAGGCATGGCGAAGACGCTGGCCACGAACATGGATGCGAGCCTCACGGTTCCGACCGCCACGAGCGTGCGCACCATTCCCGCGAAGTTGATGATCGACAACCGCATCGTCATCAACAACCACCTCAAGCGCGCGCGCGGCGGCAAGGTCAGCTTCACGCACCTCATCGCGTGGGCCATGGTGCGCGCTCTGCGTGAGTTCCCCAGCCAAAACGTCTTCTATGACGAGGTCGACGGCAAGCCCGTGGTCGTCACTCCGGCGCACATCAACCTCGGCATCGCGATCGACCTGCCGAAGCCCGATGGCACGCGCTCGCTCATGGTTCCCGGAATCAAGAAGTGCGAGACCCTGGGCTTCGGCGACTTCATCACCGCCTACGAAGACGTCGTCAAGCGTGCGCGTGACAACAAGCTCACGGCAACCGACTTTCAGGGCAACACCATCTCACTGACCAACCCGGGCGGCATTGGCACGGTGCACTCGGTGCCGCGCCTCATGAAGGGCCAGGGCGCCATCATCGGCGCTGGTGCCCTTGAATACCCGGCCGAGTTTCAGGGCATGTCGCAAGCGACTCTCGCTGACCTCGGCATTGGCAAGACCATCACGCTCACGAGCACCTACGACCACCGCGTCATTCAGGGTGCTGGCTCGGGCGAGTTCTTGAAGAAGGTGCACGAGCTGCTCATCGGCGAGCGCCGCTTCTACGAAGACATCTTTGCTGACCTGCGCATCCCCTACGACCCCATTCACTGGGCGCAAGACATTCACGTTGACCTGGCCGACCAGATCAACAAGACCGCGCGCGTGCAAGACCTCATCAACGCGTACCGCGTTCGTGGCCACCTCATGGCCGATGTTGACCCGCTCGAGTACCGCCAGCGCACCCACCCCGACCTCGATATCTCGAGCCACGGTCTGACGTTCTGGGATCTCGACCGCGAGTTCGTGACGGGCGGCTTCGGTGGTCGCCGCACGATGTTGCTGCGCGAGGTTCTCGGTGTTCTCCGCGACACGTACTGCCGCACCGTCGGTATCGAGTACATGCACATTCAAGACCCGGAACAGCGCCGCTGGTTCCAGGAGCGCTTGGAGAAGCCCTACGAGAAGCCGACGCACGACGAGCAAATGCGCATTCTGGGCAAGCTCAACCAGGCCGAAGCCTTCGAAACCTTCTTGCAGACCAAGTACGTCGGCCAGAAGCGCTTCAGCCTCGAGGGTGGCGAGTCGGTCATTGCCTTGCTCGACGAGATCTTGCAGGGTGCCGCCGAGCAGGGGCTCGACGAGGTCGCTATCGGCATGGCCCACCGCGGTCGTCTCAACGTGCTGGCCAACATCGCGGGCAAGACGTACGGCCAGATTTTTCGTGAGTTCGAGGGCACGCAAGACCCGAAGTCAGTGCAGGGCTCGGGCGACGTGAAGTACCACCTCGGCACCGAGGGCACCTTCACGGCCATGTCGGGCCAAGAAGTCGCCGTCTCGCTCGCTGCGAACCCCTCGCACCTCGAAGCCGTCAACGGTGTGCTTGAGGGCATCGTACGCGCCAAGCAAGATCGCAGACCGATCGGCAGCTTTACCGTGCTGCCCGTGCTGTTGCACGGCGACGCAGCGATGGCGGGCCAGGGTGTCGTCGTCGAGACCTTGCAGCTCAGCCAACTGCGCGGCTACCGCACGGGCGGCACCGTTCACGTCGTCATCAACAACCAGGTGGGCTTCACGACGCCTCCCGGCGAGGGTCGCACGTCGACCTACTCGACCGACGTCGCCAAGACCATTCAGGCGCCGATCTTCCACGTCAACGGCGATGACCCTGAAGCGGTTGTGCGCGTCGCCGAGCTCGCCTTTGCCTACCGGCAACAGTTCAAGCGTGACGTCGTCATCGACCTCGTCTGCTACCGCCGCCGTGGCCACAACGAGGGCGACGACCCCTCGATGACGCAGCCGCTCATGTACAACCTCATCGAGGCCAAGCGTTCGGTACGCACGCTGTACACCGAAGCCCTCGTCGGCCGTGGCGACATCACCGAAGAAGAATTCGAAGCGGCCCACCGCGACTTCCAAGACCGCCTCGAGGTCGCGTTCGCCGAGACTCACGCCGCGCAGACGGGCTCGCTGCCCGTCGTCACGGGTGGGCCCGCGACCGAACACGACGACCTGGCCGGAGAACCCGAGTCGACGGGCGTCGACGTCGCGGTCATCCAGCATATTGGTGACGCACACGACAACCCGCCCGCTGGGTTCACCGTGCACACCAAGCTGCAGGCGATGCTCAAGAAGCGCGTCGAGATGAGCCGTCAGGGCCAGATCGACTGGGGCTTCGGCGAACTTCTCGCATTGGGTTCGCTGCTCATGGAAGGCACTCCCGTGCGCATGGCCGGTCAAGACTCGCGTCGCGGCACGTTCGTGCAGCGTCACGCGGTGCTTCACGACCGCGTGAACGGCCAAGAGTGGCTGCCCCTCGCCAACCTCAGCGAGAACCAGGCTCGTTTCTGGATCTATGACTCGCTGTTGAGTGAATACGCGGCCATGGGCTTCGAATACGGCTATTCGGTCGAGCGCCCCGACGCGCTCGTACTGTGGGAGGCCCAGTTCGGTGACTTCGCCAACGGCGCCCAGACCATCATCGACGAGTTCATTTCGTCGGCCGAGCAAAAGTGGAACCAGCGCTCGAGCGTTGTGTTGCTGC